>JAIBAP010000022.1 GCA_019695115.1 Caldilineales bacterium
GAAACGAAATCCGTGTGAATCCGTGCAAATCCGTGTCCTCAATCTTCTGGACACGGATGAACGCGGATGACACGGATAAAAACGATCAAAGAAACGAAATCCGTGTGAATCCGTGCAAATCCGTGTCCTCAATCTTCTGGACACGGATGAACGCGGATGACACGGATAAAAACGATCAAAGAAACGAAATCCGTGTGAATCCGTGCAAATCCGTGTCTTCAATTTTCTGGACACGGATGAACGCGGATGACGCAGATAAAAACGATCAAAGAAACGAAATCCGTGTGAATCCGTGCAAATCCGTGTCCTCAATCGAGCAATGCAAAGAATCGTGCCGGCGATCCCTCCGCCCCCACGATCTTGATGAAGGGAGCGAAGAAGGGGAAGCGGCCGCCGGCCGGAAGCTGCGAGAAGTTGGTGAGTTGCTGCATGAGGATGGCGCCGTTTTCGAGGATGATTTTGTGGATGATGAATTCCTCGGAGGTGAAGTCCGGCAGGCGGGCGCAGTATTCGCTGAAGCAGTCGAAGCCGATGGCTTTGGCGCCGCGATCGATCAGCCATTGGGCGGCTTCGGGCGTGCAGTACGGCGATTCCAGGAAGTACGTCGGAAAATTGCCCCAGTGTTTCTCCGTCCAGTCGGTGCGGACGAGGACGATGTCGCCGGGCTGGATGGCGGGGGCGTGGGCTTCGAGATCGGCGACGGTGATGGCATGGTTGGCCTGTGCAAACGACAGATCGACGACCAGCGCCTGGCCGAAGACCCGCTCCAATGCCACCTCACCGGCGGTCTCGCCATCCGCCTGCACGTGCTTGGTAAAATCGACGTGTGAGCCGGTGTGCAGCAGCATCTCGATCTTGCTGGCCTGCCAAAAGCCGGGGCCGCGATGGAAGCTGGTGATCTTGAGTTGGGTGTTGACGGATGGCGGGCTGAGGGTGCCTTCGCCGATGGGGACGGACAAATCAACAATGCGAGTCATCGTGAGAAAAGTGATGTCGTGCGTGTCATGCTGAGCGGGTCAATCAGACAAAGTCGTTGCGGCGAGACGCCAGCGAAGCATCTCGCGCTCGACTGTGTCATGCTGAGCGGGTCAATCAGACAAAGTCGTTGCGGCGAGGCGCCAGCGAAGCATCTCGCGCTCGACTACTGTGTCATGCTGAGCGGGTCAATCAGACAAAGTCGTTGCGGCGAGACGCCAGCGAAGCATCCATTCGCCAGGCTCAGAGCTTGTCCTGAACACAGTGAAGGAACAGGTTCTCGCTCGGCATGAGGAAGGCGTTCGCAATGAAAGTCGAGATGCTTCGCTGGAACGATCCGCAGGCAGGAATGGCTTCTCTGATGGCTGTTTTGACTTGCGAAGTTGGCTCTGCTCACCCGCTCAGCATGACACATCAAGGCTCTCGTTCTGACATGCTGAGCGAAGCGAAGCATTTGCGGGTCAATCAGACAAAGTCGTTGCGGCGAGACGCCAGCGAAGCATCTCGCGCTCGACTACTGTGTCATGCTGAGCGGGTCAATCAGACAAAGTCGTTGCGGCGAGACGCCAGCGAAGCATCCATTCGCCAGGCTCAGAGCTTGTCCTGAACACAGTGAAGGAACAGGTTCTCGCTCGGCATGAGGAAGGCGTTCGCAATGAAAGTCGAGATGCTTCGCTGGAACGATCCGCAGGCAGGAATGGCTTCTCTGATGGCTGTTTTGACTTGCGAAGTTGGCTCTGCTCACCCGCTCAGCATGACATTGGGGTCAGTCGTGCCAGTCGGTGGACAGGTCCTTCCAGGTAGGATTCGCAGATTCGATCAAAGCGATCTTTCTCGAGCGTAGCCAGCCTTTGAGTTGCTTCTCGCGGGCGATGGCTTCATGGACATCGTTCGTCGCTTCATAGTAGACAAGTTGCGTAATGTTGTATTTGCTGGTGAAGCCGGGGATGAGTTTGCTCTTGTGCTGGGATACGCGTCGTTCCAGGTCGTTGGTCATGCCAATGTAAAGCGTGCGGGAGCGATTGGTCATGATGTAGACGTAGTATTGCTTCATGAGGCAATCGTGCGTACGGGCGAATCGATCTGTTGTCTAGAGACTTCAAGGTAGGGAGATGCTTCGCTGGCTGATCGTTGCAGCAACCTTGGGTGATCGCCCCGCAGATGCTTCGCTGCGCTCAGCATGACAGGATGCGTGGACACTTCAACCCATCAACGCGCTCAAGATCAGCCAGTCCAACTCCTCATAATCGCGAGCGGCGCGCAGGGCGTCGATGCGGGCGCGGTCGAGCGAGCGCACGACTTCGAGCAGGCGCAGGAACGCGGCCAGGCTGTTGCGCAGATGCTTGGTCGCCAGCTCGGGCGGCTGGGTGCGAATGGCCTTCACATCCAACCCCACCATCCCCCTTTCCCAGAAGCGGTTCTCGTCCAGCACCCGCACCTGGTTGAAGGCCCGGCGCAAATCCACCGACCCAAACGAACGGTCTTGATCGAACTTGAGACCGTTCTGGTCGTTGAGATGCACGCTCCACAGTTTGTCGAAAGCCAGGGCGAAGGCCATTTCGTCCGAGGGGTCGAGGCCGGCCAGGATGGCGTGGGCCGATTCGACCAGGGCGCCGACGCGGGCGGGGTCGCTGGCCTGCATACCCAGGGCCAGGGCGTGGCCGATGGTGGGGAGGTAGGCGATGTCCATCGGCTCGTTCGGCTTCGGCTCGATGGCGATGCGGATGTCCGGGTCATAGGCCAGGAGCATGTCCACGGTCTCGAGCAGTTGGTGTGTGGCCTGGACCGCGTCCTTGGCCTCGCGGAGGTACGTGCCCTCGCGCGCCAGCCACAACACCATCAGATTCGTCCCCAGCTCGCGGCCGATGTCGGCGCATTTCTTCGCCCTCTCGTTGGCATAGGCCCGCGCGGCGGCGTCGTTGGCCGTGAAGCCGCCATCGACCGTCAATGGATGCTCCCACAGCCGGGGGGCGACGAACTCGGCGACGAGGCCGTGGTCGGCGAGCAGTTGGCGCATGGCCCGCGCTTCGCTGGCCATCTGCGCCGGGGATTTGCCATCCAGGTCGGGCACGGCGTCGTCATCGTGGAACTGCATGGCGTCGAAGCCGAGCGCCTTCAGCGTCTCCAGCTTGCGGGCGAAGGGCACGCTCGGTCGCACCGGCGGCCCAAAGGGATCGGCGCCCTCGTGGATGTTCCAGGGGCCGAAGGAAAAGCGGTAGCCGTGTTTGTTCATCGCATCACCTCAATAAGACGACGAAGGACGAAAGACCAAAGACGAATGCAGATCGCTGGCTTGGTCCTTCGTCGTCCGTCTTTCGTCAAATCTGCGCAATAGCCTCGAATTCATGCGAAAGCGCCGGATACAACGCCCGATAGCGGGGATACCAGCGCTGGTAGGTTTCGGTTTGGGCAGAAGGGAGGGTCTGGCCGGTGATGTGGATGGCGGCGGCGCAGGCGGCATCGACGGTGGGGTGGAGGCCGGCGCCGACGGCGGCCAGCAAGGCCGCGCCGTAGGCTGCGCCCTCGGTCGTGTTCACCGTCACCAACTCGGCGCCCAGTACGTCGGCCATGATCTGCCGCCAGAGCGCGCTCTTGGCCCCGCCGCCCGAGGCCCGCACCTGCCGAATGTCGCCCAGCCCGGCGTTCTGGATCAGCGTGAAGCTGTCCTTGATGCCGAAAGCTACGCCCTCCAGCACGGCCCGCGTCAAATGCCCGCGGCTGTGGCGGATGGTCAGGCCCACCCAAGCCCCGCGCGCCAGCGGGTCGGGATGGGGCGTGCGCTCGCCGGTGAGGTAGGGCAGGAAGAGCAGGCCCTCGCAGCCGGGCGGCACGGATTCAGCTTCGGCGGTGAGGGCGTCGAAGCTGAGGCCGGGGGCCAGGGTGTCGCGATACCATTGCAGGCTGCCGGCGGCGCTGAGCATCACACCCATGAAGTGCCAGCGGCCGGGCACGGCGTGGCAAAAGGCGTGCAGGCGGCCTTCCGGCTCGATCAAAGCGGAGGGGGTGGTGGCGAAGACGACGCCCGATGTGCCCAAGGTGAGGGCGATGATGCCCGGCTCGACCGCGCCCACGCCCACAGCCTGCGCCGCCTGGTCGCCGCCGCCGCCCACCACCGGCGTCCCCGCCAGCAGACCGGTTTCCCGCGCGGCGTGCTCGCTCACCCGGCTCGTCATTTCAGGGCCTTCGAAGGTGGGGGGCAGCCAGGCGGCGGGGATGCCGAGGGCGTCCAGCACTTCCGGCGACCAATCGCGCGCCTGCAAATCGAACAGGATCGTGCCGGCGCCGTCAGCTTTGTCGCAGCCATATTCGCCGGTCAGCTTGAAGCGAATATAGTCTTTGGGCAGCAGCGCCTGCCGGGCCTGGGCGTAGACCTCCGGCTCGTTTTCCTGCACCCACAGCAGTTTGGGGGCGGTGAAGCCGGTGAGGGCATCGTTGCCAGTGATCTCGATCAGCCGCTCTTTGCCCAACCGGCGGCGGATTTCGTCGCATTGGGGGCCGGTGCGCTGGTCGTTCCAGAGGATGGCCGGGCGCAGCACCTCGCCGTGCTCGTCGAGCAGGGTGAGGCCGTGCATCTGTCCGGTGAGGCCCACGGCGGCGATGTCCCCGGCCGCTACGCCAGTCTCGGCCAACACCTGGCGGATACTGGCGGCGATACCGGCCCACCACTCATGCGGGTTCTGCTCGGACCACAGCGGGCGGGGGGTGGAGAGCGTCAGGGGGGTGGTGGCGCTGCCGATCACGCGACCGGTCGCGTCGATGAGCAGCGCCTTCGCGCCGGTGGTGGAAATGTCGATGCCGAGGAGGTAGTTCATGGAGTGTTTCCTGCGCAGGTTTGGAGATTCTTCACTGGTATCTGTTCACGTTCTGTCATTGCGAGGGGCGACAGCCGTCCTGAACGCAGTGAAGGAAGCAATCCCCAAATCGCATCAGAAAGTTGGGGATTGCTTACTTCGCTTCACTCAGTACCCTACGGCCTCGCAATGACAGACAAGGTGAACTCTTACCTTCACTGCTGTTGGCTGCGCTTAAGGCCAATAACTAATAACTGCCAGATAATGCCGTTTTCAGTTACAAAGTTGGCCGTTGGACCCGTTGTGCAGAGACTTCCCATTTGGAGACCCTTCACTGGCTGATAGAAGAGACAAAGTGCAAGATCGACCCGTTCAGGGTGACAATATGACGGAGATTTCTCACACGGCCACATGCCGTCTCGTGGCATCTGGCACTACTTAGAAACTCCCGGCTTGAAGACCCTTCACTGGCTGATCGCTGCAACAACGTTGAGTGATTGACCCGTTCAGGGTGACACGATGAGGAGTTTCTTGCTCGGGCGCATGCCGCCGCGGGGCGTGGGTGACTCAGGATGACATGTCGTTTCTTTCATTCCCGCCCACAAGCCTAATCAAGCCGCGACTTCCTCGGTCGCAGGCAGCCGCGCCGGACGGATGTGGCTCCAGAGGATGTAGAGGAGGGTGGAGATCAGGAGGACGACGAAGCCCCAGGTGTAGAGCGCCCGCGTCCAGGGCTGGAACATGGCCAGGATGCCAACCAGGATGCCAGCGATGATCAGCCGCAGCACGGCCTGGTGCAAGCGCGGGCCGATCACATCGCTGAGGGTGTTGGCCGTGAGGGCGATGAGGGTGATGTAGAACAGGAGGATGCCGACGAAGATCAGGATGAAGGGGATGGCGGCGAGGAGGACATTGTCGGCGCGCTGTTCGGGTGTGGTCAGCGAGGGCAGAAGGGCGTTGGCGATGAGGCCCAGGATCAGAAGGATGAGGGCGATCAGCGGCAGGGTCAGGGATACGCGTGGGCGGCGCATGGGGCGACTCCAGAGGTTGGAGATTGGAGATTAGAGATTGGGGTATTGCCGGTGCAATCTCCAATCTCTAATCTCCGAGTTTCTCGGCGAAGCTAATACTTCACATCGACGTGTCGCCGGGAGGCGGCCGATTCGAGGATGGCGCCGCAGACCACGTCGGCGCGGTAGCCGTCTTCGAAGGTGGCGCCATGCGGGCCGACCGGCTTGTCGTTGGCGATGCAATCGAGCAGGTGGGCGATCTCGTGGATGAAGGTGTGCTCCCAGCCGATGATGTGGCCGTGCGGCCACCAGTAGTTCCACCAGGGATGGTAGCCCTCGGAGACGAGGACGCTGTGGAAGCCCTGGGTTTCCTTCGGTTGTTCGCCCACCCAGAACACCTCCATCTCGTTCATGCGCTCCAGGTTGAAGCGGATGCTGCCTTTCTCGGCGTTGATCTCGATGCAGTTGGAATTCTTGCGGCCGGCGGCGAAGCGAGTGGTTTCGAGCGTGCCGATAGCGCCGTTCTCGAACTCGACCGCGGACACGAAGGCATCATCGACATCGACTGTGCCCATGCTGCCGTCGCTCCACGGCCGCTCGGGGATGAAGGTCTTGGTCAGCGCCGCCACCGTCTTCATCCCGCCCACCAGGTAGTGGGCCAGGTCGATGATGTGGGCGCCCAAGTCGCCCAAGGCGCCGCTGCCGGCCACGCTCTTCTGCAGGCGCCAGATCATGCCCTGGTTGTAGTGCGGCATGATCCATTCTTGCAGGTACACAGCGCGGAAGTGGTAGATCTGGCCGAGGGCGCCGGAGTCTATCAGGTAGCGGATCTGGCGGATGGCGGGCACGAAGCGGTAGTTGAAGGCGACCATGTGCTTGATCCCGGCCTTGTTGACGGCATCGAGCATGGTCCTGGCTTCCTCGGGCGTGCGCGCCAACGGCTTTTCGCACAGCACGTGCTTGCCCAGCTGGGCGGCATAGATCGACGGTTCGGCGTGGAGGGCATTGGGACCGCCATTGTCGAGCAGTTGGACATCGGGGTCCTCGATCATGGCCCGCCAATCGCTGTAGGATTTCTCGTAGCCGAAGCGGCGGGCGGCGGCGGTGGTGGCGGCCTGGTCGCGACCGGCAATGGCCGTCAGCCGGGGGATGGCGGGCGGCGGGTAGATCATGTAGGGCAGGGTCTTGAAGGCGTTGGAATGGGCCTTGCCCATGAAGGCGTAGCCCAACATGCCGACGCCGATGGTGGGGACGCTGCCCTCGGCCGCTTCCGCGGCCATGGCGGTGAATCCGGTTCCTTCGCTCATAATGGAAGATCTCCTTGTTCAGGGGCAATAACGAAGCTAGACAAGTAGATAGGTAGACAAGTGATGAAAGTGGGCGTGTCTTCTTGCACACTTTTCCACTCATTTCCTTTTTTCCATGTCTACACGCTTCCTTGTTTCCTTGTTTCCTTGTCTACCTATTTCTGCTTGAATGCCTCGTCGAACGCCTGGCTAGAGGGGGTGAGGTCCATCCGGCGCACCATCTGTACGGCTTCGGGCGCGCCCTGCTCGCGGTTCATGCCCGTGTCTTCCCACTCGACCGAGAGCGGGCCGCTGTAGCCGACCCGGTTCAAGGCCCGGAAGACCTGATCCCATTTCACGTCGCCACGACCGGGCGAGACGAAATCCCAGCCGCGACGGTGGTCGCCGAAGTCGAGGTGCGAGGAGAGGATGCTGTTGCGGCCGGTGAGCTGCACCCGGCTGTCTTTCACGTGCATGTGCCAGATGCGGTCGCCGAATTCGTCGATGAACTCCACCGGGTTGAGGAGCTGGTGGATGAAGTGGCTGGGGTCGAAGTTGAAGCCAAAGGCCGGGTGATAGTCCAGCGCCTTCAGCGCCCGGTGGGCGGTGATGATGTCGTAGGCGATCTCGGTGGGGTGGACTTCCAAGCCGAACTTGACGTCGTTCTCCTGGAACACGTCCACGATCGGCTTCCAGCGGGCGGCGAAATCGGCATAGCCGGCGTCGATATCAGCCTGGCTGGTGGGCGGGAAGAAATACAGCATTCGCCACACGGCGCTGCCGGTGAAGCCATTGACCACTTTCAATCCCATCTTGGCGGCGGCGCGGGCGGTATTCTTGACTTCCTCGGCGCAGCGCTGGCGCACGCCCTCGGGGTTGCCATCGCCCCACAGACGGGGCGGCAGGATGCCCTTGTGGCGATGGTCGATGGGATCATCCCCAACGCACTGGCCAATCAGGTGGGTGCTGATGGCGAAGCATTGGAGGTCGTACTTGTTCATGATGTCCCAGCGACTTTGCACGTAGCCGTCTTCGGACAGGGCTTTGGCAGCATCGAAGTGGTCGCCCCAGCAGGCGATCTCGACGCCATCGTAGCCAAAGCTTTTCGCCTTCTGGCAAAAGACATCGAATGTCAAATCGGCCCATTGGCCGCTGAAGAGGGTGACTGGTCGAGCCATGTGAGTCTCCTTGTGATGGGGATTGTGTGATTGAATCAGGTATAGTTTATCACGAATGACACGAATGGGAGGAATGCGACGAATTCTTTATATTTGCCTATTCGTGCGATATGATGATTGTGTGATTGAGTGCGTTTCTTTTATCACGAATGACACGAATTGGATGAATGAGACGAATTCTTTCTGATGCCATTCGTGTCATTCGTCCATTCGTGCAATTCGTGAGAGATCAACCGAGCAGCATTTTCAGGAAGTTGAGTCCATCGCGCGCCAGGTCGTCCTGGGTGGGCGCCAGCGAACGCCAGATGGCGGCGGCGCGGGCGATGCTCTTGACTTTGGCGGTGAACGACTCGATCACAACCGGGCCGTCGTAATCGATCTCGCGCAGGGCGCGGGCCACTTCGTCCCAGGTCACGTTGCCCGAGCCAGGCG
This sequence comes from Caldilineales bacterium, assembly GCA_019695115.1. Lineage (GTDB taxonomy): Bacteria > Chloroflexota > Anaerolineae > J102 > J102 > SSF26. Next base: position 8,673 of record JAIBAP010000022.1, read on the forward strand.
CACCACGGTCGTTCTCGCAGGCGTGGAAGTGCTTCAGCCGGGGGCCGGCAGCGCGGATGGCCTCGCCCAGCGACTTCTCCTCGATGTTCATGTGGAAGGTGTCGAGCATGATCTGGCAGTGGGGGTGATTGACCCGATCCACCACCTCGATGGCCTGCGCCGCCAGGTTGATGAAGCTGGTCTCGAAGCGGTTGAGCGGCTCGAGGCAGAGGGTGACGCCGTGCTTGCCGGCGTGCTCGGCCAGCTGGCCCAAGTTCGTCACCAGGACATCGAGGTCTTTGGCCCGGTCGGCGGGCGATTGCTGCCAGGTGCGGCCTACGGTGGCGTAGATCGGTCCAACCAGGTTCGTGGCCCCTAGCGTAGCCGTGGCTGCGATCGCCCCGCGGATATAGGCCATGCCGCTGTCGCGGATGGCCGGGTCGGGGTGGATGAGGTCGCGGTCGGGGCCCATGGCGGCGCAGCAGCTCACACCCAGGCCGTGCGCCTTGATGATTTCGGCTCCGCGCCTATGGTCGAGGTCATCCAGGCTTTCCAGCGGGACCTCGACCCAATCGAAGCCCATCTGGGCCACATGGGGGGCCAGCGTTTCCAATTCTGCCGTGGTCAGCGGCGATGTCCAGACCCAGGTATTGACGCCAAAGCGCATAATGAATTGATCTCCTTTGAAAATGTTCCAGATGAGAGATTGGAGATTAGAGATTTGAGATTGCGCAATCCCCAATCTCCAATCTCTCATCTCTAAACCCTCTTTCCATCCACATCGAAGAAATGCAGTCGTTCGTGGAGGATGTCGAAACGAACGGGGTCGTCGCGGCGGAGGGGGGTGATGCCAGGGAGGATGCTGAGCAGGGTCTGCTGGCCGGAGCGGATGTGGAGGATGGTCTCGACGCCGAGCGGCTCGGTGAGGGCGACGACGCCAGTGAAGCGTCCGCCGGGCGTGATCTTGACGTCCTCCGGGCGAAGGCCCACCTGCACCTGTTGTGGCATGGCGCGGTCGCCGGGCATGGGCAGGTGCAGGTCGCTGTTGGCGACGAAGTACGTCCCGTTCTCGCGGGCGGCCGTGAAGAGGTTGATGCGCGGGGTCCCGACCAGGGTGGCGACGAAAGTGGTGGCAGGCCGGTCATAGATGTCGGCCGGGGCGCCGATCTGGATGATCCGGCCGTGGTCGAGGACGGCGATGCGGTCGGCCATGGTCAGGGCTTCGATCTGGTCGTGGGTGACGAACAAGGTCGTGTTGCCCTGGGTTTTCTGCATGTGCTGGAGTTCGACCCGCAACGACTCGCGCAGCTTGGCGTCCAGGTTCGAGAGCGGTTCGTCCATGAGGAAGATGCGCGGCTGGCGGACGATGGCCCGGCCGATGGAGACGCGCTGCATCTCGCCGCCCGAAAGCCGGGCGGTTTTGCGGTCGAGCAGGTGGGTGATGCGCAGGATCTCGGCCGCGTGCTGCACCCGCTCCTTGATCTCCGGCTCCGGCGTTTTGCGCATGGGCGAGCGCAGGGGGAAGGCCAGGTTGTCGTACACCGTCATCGTGGGGTACAGCGAGTACTGCTGGAAGACGAAGGCCACGTCGCGGTCGGCCGGGGTGAGGCCATCCACGGCTTCGCCATCGAACAGCACCGAGCCTTCGTCCTGTTTGAGCAGGGCAGCGATGATGCGCAGGGTGGTCGTCTTGCCGGCGCCGGTGGGGCCGAGGAGGACGAAGAACTCATGGTCGCGCACGGTGAATGAGACATCGCTCAGGGCGGCGACGGTGGGGAAGCGTTTGCTGATGTGTTGGAGTTCGACGCTGCTCATTGGCCCACCTCCCGCTTGCTGTCATTGCGAGCCGCAGGCGAAGCAATCCCCCTGCCCAATGCCCGCTCACTCTTCGGGTCGAAGAAGCGCACCATGTCGGGGTCGATGTCGAACCGAACGGGGCTGCCGATGGTGTACGGGGCCATGCGGTCGCTGCGGATGTGGACGATGCTCGCCCCTTCGCCCTCGCCCACGCTGACGTGCAGCAACTTGTACGAGCCGTGCATATCGACGGCATAGATCTCACCTCCCATCGAACCGCCGTTGCCGCTGATGGCGGCGGCCTCGGGCCGGAAGCCGGCGACGACATCGCCGCCGGTCGTGGCCAGGGCTGAGCGATAGGAGGCGGGGATGGGGACGGTGTTGCCGGCGCCGGAGACCTGCACTCGCTCGCCGTCGATGCGCCCCTTCAGCAGGTTCATGCCGGGGCTGCCGATGAAGCGGGCGACGAAGAGGTTGGCCGGGTCGTAATAGACCTGGGCGGGTGAGCCGATCTGCTGCACCTCCGCCGCCGACATGACCACGATGCGGTCGCTCATAGCCATGGCCTCCACCTGGTCGTGGGTGACATAGACGGTGGTGGCGTGTTGGGCGAGGTGAAGCTGCTTGATCTCGGCCCGCATCGTCTCGCGCAACTCGGCGTCGAGCGCGCCCAATGGCTCGTCCATGAGGAAGGCGGCAGGGCGGCGGACAAGGGCGCGGGCCAGGGCTACGCGCTGCTGATCGCCGCCGCTGAGCTTGCTGGGCCGGGCCTTGAGCAGATGGCCGATGCGTAGCAGGTCGACCACTTCAGCCACGCGCTTGTCGATATTTTCCTTCTTCTCACCCTCGGCCTGGAGCGGGAAGGCGATGTTTTCGCGCACCGACATATGGGGGTAGAGGGCGTAGAACTGGAAGACGAAGGCGATATCGCGGTCGGAGGGGTGCCGCCAGGTGACATCGCGGCGGTCGAGCAGGATAGCGCCCTCGGTCACGGCCTCCAGACCGGAGATCATACGCAGGGTGGTCGTTTTGCCGCAGCCAGAGGGGCCGAGCAAGCAGACGAATTCGCCATCGGCGATGGTCAAATCCATCGGCTTGACGGCCCAGTTGTTGCCGAACTTCTTGGCGACTTGCTTGAGTTCAATCGTGGCCATGGGGTATGTCCGTAGGTGCGTCGCACTTGCAAAGTGCGACGCACCTGATTCACTGCCGAATGGCGCCGAAGGTGACGCCGCGGAGGAGATAGTTTCGCAGGGCGAAGGCGACGATCACGACCGGGATGAGGAAGCCCAGGCTGCCGGCAGCAATGGCCGACCACTCGATGCCGCCGCGACCGAGCATGGTGGCGATGCTGGGCGGGGCGGTGCGGGCGGTGTCGGAGGTGAGCATGAGGGCGAAGGCGTATTCGTTCCAGGCGAAGATGAGGCAGAAGACGGTGGTGGCGGCAATGCCGGTCACGGCCTGGGGCAGCACAATCTTGAAGAAGGCCTGCATGCGGGTGTAGCCATCGACCAGGGCGGCATCCTCGTATTCACGCGGGATCTCGTCGATGAAGCCCTTCAGCAGCCAGACCGAGAGTGAGAGGTTGAAAACGGTGTACAGCAGGATCATGCCAAGATGGGTGTCGTGCAGGCCGAGCTGCCGATACATCAGGAAGATGGGGATGGTGACGACCACGGCCGGCAACATGCGCGTGCTGAGGATGAAAAACATGAGATCGTCTTTGCCCTTGACCTCGAAACGACTGAAGGCATAGGCGGCAAATAAGCCCAGCGTCACCGAGAAGAGGGTCGAAAGGCCGGCGATGATGAGCGAGTTCTTCAAGCGCCGAACATAGTCGCTCGTTCCGGTGATCTGCTGGCCGCTGTTGAGGGCAATGCGCTGGAACAGGCTGAGCTGCCCGGCTTCGGCCGCCTTCTTGACTTCTTCCATGCGCGAGGACGTCACGACCGCGCGCTCGGTGAACAAGAAGACGAAGCCCTCGAGGGTGGGGGAAAAGGTGATTTTGGGCGGAACGGCTACCACATCGGTGCGTGTCTTGAAGGCCGTCACACCCATCACGTAGATGGGGATCAAGCCAATGAGCGCCAGCACGATGACGGCCGCCGCGCGCACTTTGCCCTGCCAGCGCGAGCGCGGGCTGACCTTGTCGACACGAATCGATTCGACGACCGGAGCAGCCGGCCCAGTTTCATAGAAATCAGCCATGGGTTCAGCTCTCCCCGCGCATTTGATTGAGATAGCGGATATACAAGTTGCTGATGGCGATGATGATGATCAGAATCAGGTAGGCCAGGGCGCTGGCGTGTCCGGTCCGCCACTGTCCCTGGAATGCCTGGCGGTAAAGATTGACGGCGATCAACTCGGTTTGATCGCCCGGCCCACCGCCGGTCATGCCCATCACCAGATCGAAGGATTTGAATGCCTCGATGGTGCGGAAGAGGATGGCAATGAGGAGCAGGGGCGCCACCTGTGGCACGGTAATCCGCCAGAACTGGAACCAGGTGCTGGCGCGGTCGATGACGGCCGCCTCGTAAAGATAATCGGGGATGGCCTTGAGGCCCGACAAGGCCAGCAGCATGACGAACGGCGTCCACATCCAGATGTCTACCAGGGCCACCGCCCATAGCGCCAGGTTGGGCACTGGCGTCCCGGCAAAACGACCGGCCAACATATCCGGGCCAGTGGATGCCTGGAAGAAGCCGAGCAAATAGTTGAAATAGCCAAAGGTGGGGTTGTACATCAATTTCCAGAACAAACCCACCACCACCGGCGACAACATCATCGGGATGAGGATGAGGGTGGTGAGTAGGCCGCTGCCGCGGAATTTCTCTTTGACCAGCAAAGCCAGGCCAAAACCCAGGATCGTCTGCATCCCCACCGTCACCAGGGCATAGCGACCAGTGGTGGCAAAGTACTTCCACATCTGCGGGTTGGTCAGCAAATCGACATAGTTTGCAGAGCCAACCCACTGCGGCGCTTTGTTGCTGATGGCCGAGTAGTCTGTAAATGACACGTACAGGCTGTAGAGCAGGGGAAAGACATTCCACAGGATCAGCAGAATCAGGGTCGGCCAGATGAACAGGTTGACGATGGCCCGATCGCTGAGTTCGCGGCGTCGTCCCTGCTGTGGTTGCGCCCCGAGTGAGCGCATCTGTGTTTGGGCTGCGGTCATATCCGACCTCGAAGAAAAGTGAGTTGGGGCGAGGGGCGCTGTAATCAGCGCCCCTCGCCCCAACGGTTGCCGGCGCTGCTACCACCGGCAACCGTTGGCTGATGCTGTAGCGGTGACAGGATGACGTGCGACTTGCGATCCTTCGTTTCACTCAGAGCCTGCCCTGAGCGGAGCGAAGGGACAAGCTCCGAGACATGCCACCTGCCACTTGCCACTTGCGACTACCTACTTGATGTACCCCGCGTCCTTCAGGATCTTGTCATGCTCGGCAGCGATGGTGTCCAACGCTTCCTGGGCGGTGCCGGTGCCCTCGACCACGAACTTGCTGAACTCGCGCTGCGTGGACTCGAGCAACTGCCCGTATTCGGGAATGTTCCAGAAGTCCATGACGAAGCCCATGGTGGTGGCGAAGGCGGGGTTGAACGGGGTGGCGTTGAGGAAGGCGTCGGACTTGAGCACGTTGCTGTTGCAGGTGTAGCCGCCCAGCTTGGCCCACTCTGCCTGGATCTTCTCCTGGCCGAACCACTTGATGAAGTCCATCGCCGCCTGCTTGCGCTCATCACTAATGTAGGAGACGATGCTCATGCCCTGGCCACCCAAGGCCGCGTGCTGCTTGCCGGTGGGGCCAGCGGGGTTCGGGAAGAAGCCCACCTTGTCGTAATAGTTGGCGTTGGTGCCGGAGTTGACCAGGGCCGGGAAGAAGGCGAAGTAGTTCATCGCCATGACCGCCTGGCCGCTGATGAAGGCGTCGTTGGTCTCGGTGAAGAAGGCATTGTTGCCGCCGGGCCACTGGCAGCAGTCATAGAGATCGCGATAGAACTGCAACGACTCGACGGCCGCAGGCGAGTTGACCACGCCCATGGCGTTGTTGTTGGCGTCTTTCCAGTCGGCGCCCCAACTGAACATGGTGTTCTCTACGCCCATGGTGATGGCGTCGTAGTCCTTCTGGGTGTAGATGGCCACGCCGTACAGCCCCTGATCCTTGCGGGTGAAGAATTCGGCGATGTCCTTGAGCTGCTTGTAATCCTTGGGCACGTCAAGGTCATAACCGTATTTGGCCTTGAAGGCTTCCTTCTCCTTGGCATCCTCGAACAAGTCCTTGCGATAGGCCCAGCCATCGGCGTCGCCCTCGGTGGGATAGGCCCAGTACTTGCCTGAGCCAGACGGATACTCGCCGTAGTAGGTCAGGGTGGCCTGGGTAACGGAATCCTTGAGGCCGGTGCTGGTCAGGAAGTCGGTCATGTCCACATAGTGACCTTGAGTAGTCATCTGGCCGATCCACTGGCTGTCGCCCACCACCATGTCCCAGGTGCTGCCTTTGGCGGCCATTTCGGTGGCAAACAGGTTGTAGAACGATCCCCACGGTTCCTGCTGAACGGTGACTTTGATGCCCGTTTCCTGTTCGTACATGTTGCCGATCTGTTGCAGGTAGTCGGCAGGATCCCATTGCGCCCAGAGGATCTTCAATTCGCTGACGGCGGGTGCAGCGGGGGCTTCGGTTGCGGCCGGGGCTTCAGTGGCGGCCGGCGCAGAGGTCGGTGCAGCCGCCGGAGCGGGGGTGGCGGCGCCAGCGCAGGCTGCCAGCAGAGCGACAAGCAGAGCGAGCGTGGCGACCAGCAAGAGTTTCTTGAACATCTTTGGACTCCTCCTTGGAGTGACGTTGAGAAAGGGTGGAAAAGTGGAGGGTGCGTGTGGGCGGGGTTGTCGGGTGGTTGGTGGAAGGGTGATGCTTCACCTCCTTGCAGCGAAGAACGCCTGTGCGGCCGGAGCCGAGACCAGGCGCAGGCGGGGGCTAACTTGGCACCAGGCGGCGGAAGGTGCTCTCCCACAGCTTCTTGATGTGGTCGCGGGTGGCTTGTTCGGCGCCGGCGGCGTCGCGGTCGGCCATCGCTGCCACGATCTGGCTGTGTTCGGCCGTGCAGGCCGCCAGCCGGTCGGGCGAGGACTGGGTATCGAGGGGAACGAAAGACACTCGATTCCGCATTTGGATCGCCAGCTCGCCCAACAACTGATTGGGGCAGGCGGCGCTGATCAGCTCATGGAAGCGGGTATCGGCCATCGACCAGGCCTGGCGGTCGCCCCGGCCGACGGCGTCTTCCATCTCGGCCAGCGTCTGCCAGAGCGAACCCAGTTCGGACGTGCTGATGGTTTCGGTGGCCTGGCGCACAACCTCCGGCTCGACCAGGGAACGGATCTGGATGATGCTGAGGGTCTCTTGCAGCGATGGCGCCGCCACCGTAATCGCCCGCCCTGGGATCACCTGCACCAGCCCCTCTTGCGCCAACACCTGCAACGCTTCCCGCACCGGCGTCCGGCTGATCCCCAGCAGTTTCGACAGCCGCGGCTCCGACAGCGGCTCGCCCGGCCGCAAATTGCCATGCCGGATGGCGTCCTTGATGCGCTCGTAGGCGACATCGCGCAGCAGGGGCGATGGGCCGGGAGCAATGGTGTCCGTCTGTGCAGTCAGATAGGTTTCGAGACTATCCACGAACGCTCACCCACGGAAAGGGGCATTCCAGGCCACGTCGCCGTGGAATGCAATGGGAATGCAGCCTGTATACAGCCGGTATTACGGTGGTGCATTATAGCGAGGACGGCATGGTTGTCAAATCGAATGGCGGGGGTTCGCGGCCTGGGCGCGCTCGCTCAGGAAGAGATCGACCTGGGCGGCGGTGGGGAGAGCGGGGATGACGCCTTTGGTGGCGGCGGTGATGGCTCCGGCGGCAGAGGCATAGCGCATCATCGCCGCCAGACGGTCAGGCGCCAGTTGGCGGCGCCAGTCGGACGAGCGCGTGAGCTGCACCAGTATGGCGGCCATGAAGGCGTCGCCGCAGCCCACGGCATCGACGGTCACAACCTCGAAGGCCGGGACGAAGCCGCGATGCTGGCGGGTCAGGAAGTAGCTGCCTTGCGGCCCCAACGTGACGATGACCAACTCCGGCCCTCTGGCCAGGATCGCCCGCGCGGCTTCCTCGACCCTGGCCGACCCGCCCACCAATTGCAGCTCCGTCTCGTTGACCTTGACCACCTGCACATGCTGCATCATGGCCTCGATCTGCGCCAGGGCCTGAGCGGGCGAGGCCCACAAGAAGGGGCGATGGTTGACATCGAACGAGATCAGCGCCCCGGCGGCAGCAGCGATGCGCACGGCTTCGTAGGTGGCGCTGCGGGCCGGCTCGTCGGTGAGGCTGACCGAGCCGATGTGCAACGCCCGCGTCGAGCGCAGCAGGCCGGCATCCAGCTCGTCGGGCCGCAGCCGCGTATCGGCGCCGGGATGGCGATAGAACATGAATTCGGGCGTGTTCTCATCGACCATGGCGATGATGGCCAGGGTGGTGCGGGCATAGTCATCGAAGCGGACGCCGGCCGTATTCACCCCCTCCGCCGCCAACCGTTCGACCAGATGGCGCCCGAACGCATCGTCGCCGACTTTGCCGATGAAAGCCGTCCTGGCGCCGAGCCGGGTGGCGGCGACGGCGGTGTTGGGCGGAGCGCCGCCGGGGCTGGGCAGGAAGGCCGAGACAGCGACCAGCCTGCGCCCCGTTTCGATGGGGAAGAGGTCGATCAGGGATTCACCGAGGGTGACGATGTGCATGTTTCTAATGAGCCTGGTCTGCAAACTCCCACCAGGCGAATGTGCCGGCCAATCCGACGATGCTGGTGACAATGACAAGCAGGTAGCTGATCGCACCGAGGGTTTCGCCTTGCGCGTACAAGGCCGGTATCATCCAGGGAAAGTACTCCCCCCATCCCGCCACACCCACGATCTGCGCCAGGGCGATGGCGAGGATGGCGACGCCCATCGGCGGCAGGTAACCGCGTCCGGCGCTGGCGAAGAAGATGATCGGGGTGATGACGGCGAGCGTGAGGGCGGCCGTGGTCGCCAGATGGACTCCGCCGCGCAGCAAACTTGGCACTGGTATGTGTGGCAATGCCACGGCCGCGCCGACGCCGAGAGCGATCAAATAGATCATCGCTACCAACGCCAGCGACCAGACCACGATCACAACGAATTTGGCAAACACGATGCTGGAACGGGCGGTGGGCAAGGCGAGGAGGTCCTTCACCGTGTGATCGGAGTACTCGCGTCCAAACACCCAACTGCCAATGAGGCTGAAAAGTACGGTCCCGGCCGCGGCGATGGCCAGGGTGAGGAAGCTGAGGTAGGTCGGCCAGTCGGCCACACCCATGGCAATCCGCGCCTTGGCGCCGATCAAGCCCGCACGGCGCGCGAGTTCTGGATCCTTGAGGACGATCATGAAGAAACCACCCACGAAGGGAAGCAGCGAAAATCCCAAAGCGGTGAACAAGGGTATTCGGGATCGGCGCGCTTTGAGCAACTCCACCCCGATCGCCTGTGCAAGGTTATTCATCGTGTAGTTCCGGCCTCCACGCCCACCAGTCTCAGAAAGTATTGCTCAAGGTCCTCTTGTTCGACGGCGAGCAGCGTCGGCGACTGGTTGGCATGGACGAGTCGCGCGGCGATGTCGTCCGGCGCGGCGATGGCGGCGGCGTCCTTGATTGCCACGGCGCCGTCTGCAGTCATCTCGGCGGCAAACCCTGCGTCGAGCAACAGCGCAAGCGCCGCCTGGCTATCACGCGTGCGGATAAGGAGTCGTTGCTGGCGATTGCGTTCGAGTTCATCCACATCGAGTTCCTGTAGCAGGCGCCCTTGATGGATGATCCCAATCCGTTTGGCCAGACGCGACACTTCGCCCAAGATGTGGCTTGACATAAAAACGGTGACGCCGCGTTCCTGCGCCAACTCGATCAGGAGCTTGCGGACTTCCACGATCCCTGCCGGGTCCAGGCCATTGGCTGGCTCATCGAGGATGAGCAGTTTGGGATTGTGCAAAAGCGACTTGGCAATCCCCAGGCGCTGGGCGTTGCCGAGCGACAATGCCCCGGCGCGCCGATCGGCGTAGGGGAGCAAGCCCAGCCGTTCGATGGTGCGATCGACCGCTTTCGCCTCGGTTCCAGGACGAAGGCGGCGCATGACCTCCAGGTTTTCGCGCACTGTGAGTTCAGGATAGGCGTTTGCCGTTTCGACCAAATAGCCGACAGCGCGCCAGGGTCTCTCGCCGCGCCCGCGTATGCTTGCTCCCAACACGCGTGCTTCCCCCGCCGTTGGCCTGACCATTCCCAGCAGCATACGAATGGTCGTTGTCTTGCCGGAGCCATTGAGGCCAAGAAAGGCATAGATTTCACCGCGCATCACGCGCAGAGATAGGCCATCGACGGCGGTTACAGGGCCGTATTTTTTTGTCAGATCATCGGTCTCGATTGCTGTGCTCATCGGTATCAGGGGAGTGTGCGAAGGCAGGATTGTGAAGCTGATCGCCGTACCTTGAGGTTGGGGGTCAGCGGGCTGGGGTTGCTGCGTCATATCGGCAGCGTCCATGTTGTCCGCCGCCGCTGTCGGATGTACTCATCATCAACAGTAACCACTCAGCCTCTGCCACGAATGACACGAATGATCACAAGCAAAATTCGTCAAATTCGTGCAATTCGTGGCAACAATCCAGACAGGCTGGCAGTTACCATCAACATTGGTTCAAGGAGACACCCATGCCGAGCGCCAAAGCGAAGATACCACAAACCGGGACCGCTGTACACAAGCCATCATCTGTTTGCGAAATCGGCCCCGGCGCGCCCTACTCGCCGATGTAGGACGAGGCGGCTGCGCTCGATGCGTTTGTTCACGGTTTGGACCCAAAGCCTGGATGTGCGTCCGCACCCCGCCGAGGCCCGCTTCTATCTCTACTTCAACGCCGGCGACGACTGGCCGTGGACAAAGGGGCGCGAACGCCTGGGGTTGCTGATGGATGACGAAGCCGCCCTGGGGCGTGGTACAATGGTATCGAAGCAGCGGCTGTGGGCGTCAGAACTGGCGGTATGGGATCATCGCCCTTTTTCTGGCCCCTGCACCCTCCAATCTCCTTCGCTTCTCCTCTCTCCACCCTTTGCCTGCCATGCCGCGCCTCCGCTACGCCCTCTACTCCCTCCTTGTTCTGCTTGTCATCGTTGCCCTCGCCTGGCTCCCGACCACCCTCGCCGCCGCTGGGGTTCAGCCCACCGCCGCGGCCTCCGACCCCTTTGGCATCTTTGTCTTCGACCACACCAACCTCAGAGGCGCGCCCGAAATGGCCTCCGTAGGCGCCAACTGGCTGGCGATCAACCTGATCTGGTCGCAGGTCGAACGCAACAAAGGCGTCTATCGCTGGGCGAACTATGACGAGACCTTCCGGCGAGCGGCCGAGATGGGCTATCGCGTCATCGTCACCGTCACCGGCAACCCCAGTTGGGCGGCGCCGATCGATTGCGGCCCGGTGACCGACCTGCCGGCGCTGGTCGAATTCATGCGCCGCGCGGTTGGCCGCTACAGCTTCCCGCCCTATAACGTCATGCACTACTCGATGTATAACGAGCCGGACAACGCCGACACCAGCCACGATCTGGGCGGCTGCTGGGGCCATGCCAACGCCAACGACCCGCGTCCGGCGCCCGAACCGATGGCCTATGCCAACATGCTGCGACAGGTCTACCCGGCTGTCAAAGCCGTCAATCCCAACGCCAAAATCGTCTTCGGCGGCATGGCCTACGATCTGTTCATCAGCATGGATGTCGATGGGCGTTTCGACCCCTATTTCTTCGATGATGTGATCAAGACCGACCGCGGCAACGCTGGCCCCTACTTCGACATCCTCAACTTCCACTACTACTACCCCTTCGCCTTTCGCTGGTTTTCGGATGACAGCAACCCCCATAACGACGGCGTCATCGGCAAGGCCAACTACCTGCGCCAGGAATATTCCAACCTCACCGGCGGCGCGCCCGCCAAACCGATCATCCTGACCGAGGTGGGAAGCCCCTCGGACGGCCCACCAGAGGACAAACAGGACTATAGCCTGGAGCGTCAGGCGCGCAACGTGATCAAAGAGATGGTGCGGGCCACAGCGGCAGGGCTGCCGATCATCATCTGGTATCAGGCGGTGGATCTGCCGGTAGACCGTTGGAAATACGGCTTGATGCACCCCAATCTGACGCCCAAGCCGGGCTACACCAGCTATCAGATCCTCAGCCATGAACTATCGGGGTTCAGCGCCGTCCAACCGCGCCTGTTGTTGGGGCCGGCCGTCGAGGGCTACGACTTCAGCGTGCGGGGGGGAACCAAGACGGCTTTGTGGCAGGTGCAGGGCGACGGCGCCTGGCTGCAACTCAAGATCTCGCAGCCTGGCGGCAGCGTGCGCATCGTCGACAAGGCCGGCGGCGTCAGCTTTTCGACCGATGGCGCCGTTGGCGACCCTGATGGCCGCAACGGCTTCGTTCCGGTTTGGGTCGATTCCAGCCCGCGCATCGTCGAAGACCTGAGCATCGCCACCCAAACGCCCACCATCACCCCCACCGCCACCCGCACCCCCACCAGCACGCTCACCCCCACCGCCACCCTCACCCCCACGCGCACACCCACCCCGACGCGCACACCCACCTCTATCCCCACGCGCACCGCCACCCCCACGCGCACCGCCACCCCCACGCGCACCCCCACCCGCACGCCCACCACCACCCCCACCGCCACCCTCACCCCCACGCCCACCCTCACCCCCACCGGCAGCCGGACGGCGACGCCCACCGCCACACCCACGCCCACCCTCACCCCCACGCCCACTGCCACGCCTACGCCGTCGGTGCGCACCCTCTATCTGCCGTCGATCCTGCGGGCCGCCGCGTCTTCGCCTGCCTCAACGGTGCACATGCTCTACCTGCCGGCGATCGCGCAGGCCACCCCCTCGTCGCCATCCCGTTGACGGCCCCGCCCTGCTTGACGAGGGACGATGAGCCTGCCCCTTCACCCTGTTCTGGGCAAGCTCTGAGAGAAGCGGAGGGCGATAGCGACGCCCTCATCCAGACAAGCTCATCGTCCCTCACTGCATTTCCGCGCCCTCAGGACTTGCCGAACCCGGTCAAAGGGTGCTAGGATACGCGCAATCTTACAGCGCCGATGTCCATGATGGATATCGGACAGCCGTTTCTCGAAGCTCAACCCCTGGCGACTCGCCCTCCGCCGGCGTTGAGAATCTTTGCTATTGTCGCCTATCTTTCTATTTATTTCATGCCGAAACAGCGTCCGGTCAGCTGTGCCCCTGGCCGAAAATCGAACCAACCTGTCGCAAGCCTGCTCGATGTCGAGTTTCTGGCGGCGGTGTGCGACAACTTACTCGTCACTTCTCGATCCCACGCCCCAGCAAGCGCCGGGGTATCGGGCGTTTCGTGTTGCCCAGCGATGCCGCCTCGGATGCGGTTTGCGGTATAATCGCGCCGACGACGCACCAGGAGACCCTGGCAACCAGACGTAGTGACTCACCTTCCCATTGCCTTCATCCGCGCCACAACCGGCGTCGGAACTTTCCGAAAAGCAGCGGGCTTGTTGTAGCATTTGCTCCAGCCTGCGACCATCACCACAGCACCCAGGTCGGGCGGCGTCCTTGCTCCTGACCGGCGGAGCATTGGATAGGTTCCGACTTGGACGGCAAAGCCTGAAAACCACCTAAACGCCGAGAATCGTCACTTATCACCATTTCAGAATCGAATCGAACGTCCTTGTCTACTTATCTACTTGTCTACTTCTCCTCGCTAACCCCATGCCCGCCGCCGCCAACCCGCCTTCCTCCCCCTGGTATGTCGTCCACACCAGACCCCAGAAAGAACTGGTGGCTGCCAGCATGTTAGAGGAGCGACTGTCGCTGATCGTCTATCTGCCCGAGGTGCTGCAACACTATCGCGGTCACCCCCATCTTCGCCCCTTCTTCCCCCGCTATCTGTTCGTCCAGGTCAACCTGGACGAGGTGGAGGCCAGCAAGATCAATGCCATGCCCGGCGTCATCAGCATGGTCAGCTTTGGCGAACGCCCCCAGGCCCTGAGCGACGAAACGGTGCGGGCGATCCGTGCTCGCATCGATGACTACAACACCGCCGGCGGTCTGCCGCAGCGCGTTTTCCACCCCGGCGACCGCGTGCGTCTGACCGAAGGCCCCTTGCAGGGGTTGGAGGCCATCTTCAAAGGCCCGACCAAACCTTCGCAGCGTGTGTGGGTGCTGCTCGAATTCCTGGGCAGCCTCCATGCCGCCGAAGTTTCCATCGACGCCATCGAGCAGGCCGGGCCGCAGCACCGGCACGGCCCCAACAAGCGCGGCACGCGCGGCAAAGGCCGGCGGATCTACGCCCCGGCCTGATCGTTTCATCACCACCATGTCTGTCACCCCCAAAGAACAACTTCTCCAACGCATCCACGACCATAGCGCCGTCATCGCCATCATTGGCCTGGGCTATGTTGGCCTGCCTCTGGGCGTCGCCTTTGCCGAAAACGGCTTCAGCGTCGTCGGCATCGACGTCGACGCCGCCAAAGTCGAAGCCATCAACCGCGGCGAATCGTACATCAGCGACATCCCCTCCGCCCGCCTCCTGGCCGTGACCGGCGACGCCCGGCTACGGGCGACCACCGACTATGCCGAGCTGGGCGACTGCGATGTCGCCATCGTCTGCGTGCCCACGCCGCTGAACAAGACCCGCGACCCCGATGTGCGCTATCTCATCGCCGCTGGCGATTCGGTGGCGCGCACCATCCACCCCGGCATGTTGGTGGTGTTGGAATCCACCACCTACCCCGGCACGACCGAAGACCTGCTCTTGCCCAAGTTGCAGCAAGCCCGGCCGGTCGAGCCATGGCAGGTGGGCGAGGATTTCTTCGTCGCCTTCTCGCCCGAACGCATCGACCCCGGCCGTCTGGATTGGACGGTGGAGCGGACGCCCAAAGTGGTGGGCGGGATGACGCCAGCCTGCCTGGAGGCGGCATCCTTGCTCTACGGCCAGGCCATCGACCGCATTGTGCCGGTGTCGTCGCCGGCGGCAGCCGAGATGACCAAGCTGCTGGAGAACACCTTCCGGGCGGTGAACATCGCTCTCGTCAACGAAGTGGCGATCATGTGCGACAAGCTGGGGCTGGATGTGTGGGAGGTGATCGAGGCCGCGGCCACCAAGCCCTATGGCTTTATGAAGTTTACGCCGGGGCCGGGGGTGGGCGGACATTGTCTTGATGGCAGCGAGACCATCCGTTATCGATGGGGCGACGAGAACGGTGTTTTGCCGGTGTCGGAACTGCATCGCCGGGCCCTGCAACGCAGCCGGCGCATCGTCCCTTATCATGGCGCCACTTTCGTGGCCCCCACCGGCCTGGAAGTGCTCTCGATCGATCTCGAAGATGGCAGGCAGTCATGGCAGCCGGTGTCCTATTTGTTCGAGCGGCCCTACAAAGGCGAGGTGACGCGCATCGAGACCGTAGATCACCGGCGCTTGTTGGTCACAGACCGCCATCCTATGTTGGTGCATGAAGACGGTCGGCTGGCGGTACGCGAGGCAAAGGACCTGGCGGCTGGCGCTCTCCTGCCAGTGGCCAATGCAACCGCCGATGCCGGCGTCGGTCAGCGCTCAGTGCTGAATATCATCGACGCCATCCCGCCTCACCTGGCTGCAGCCGTGCGGGTGAGGGCGACGGGTGGTTGGCGGCTGGCCTTGACGACGCTGCGTAAGCTGCTGGGGGATCGGGCAGACGAGGTCGTGCGCCACAACAGCTTGCCTCTGACAGCCTGGCGCACTCTTCCCGCCGCGATGCAGGGCGATGCCAGCGACTTAACCCTGGCCACCGGTCGCGGTCCCGCATTCTCCACCTTCCCGGCCGTCATTGCCATCGATGAAAGCTTCGCCCGTCTGGCCGGCTATTATCTGGCCGAGGGCTGCATCTCGGACGGCAATCCTCATCCACGCTTACGCTTCACTTTTGCTCGTGATGAGCTTGAATATCTGGGCGATGTACGGCAGATGTTGGCCGCTTGGGGACTGCGGGCCAGCACTTACAATGATCCCACCTGGAATAGCACCACGCTGAAAGTGGCCGGTTGGTTGTTGCCCTGGTTGTTCCGCGACCACCTGGGCATGGGTAGCGGGTCGCGCGACATGCGGGCGCCTGATGTACTGATGGCTGCCGACAATGCGGTTCGGCTCGAACTGCTGAAAGGACTGTTTCGGGGCGATGGCGATGTCCATGTGCGCATCGGAAAGCGCCGGTATCAGCGCCAGGGGCGCGACTACGAACACGAAGACAACATTGCTCAGGTCGGCTACTTTTCAAGCAGCCCGGAACTTTTCAATCAGGTGACGTTTTTGTTGCAGGAATTGGGCTTGACGCCATCGTTCAAGCGCGACAAGCCCCAGTTGCGTTTCTATGCCAGCGCCGATGTCGAAAGTATGCGCGATTGGTTCCTCGGCGCCAAGCGGCAACGTCTGGTTGATCTAGAGGCTGCAAGGCAACGTCGCACCCGAACGCGCCGCCCGCAGGCGCAAGCCCCTTATGCGCTGGCCCAAGTCAGGAACGTGACGCTCGAAACCGGGGACACAAAGGTGTATGGGTTGGAAGTCGCCGGCGCCCACACCTTTGCCGCCAGCACCGGCATCTACGTCCACAACTGCATTCCTCTGGACCCCCACTACCTCTCCTGGAAGCTGAAGACCCTGAATTACAACGCCCGTTTCATCCAGCTGGCGGGCGAGATCAACACCGAGATGCCGCGCTATTGGGTGGACAAGGTGCAGGATGCGCTCAACGACGCCGGCAAACCGCTGAAGAATAGCCGGGTGCTGGTGTTGGGCGTGGCCTACAAAAAGGATATCGATGACGTGCGCGAGTCTCCGGCCCTGGACATTGTCGAATTGCTGCGCGCAAAGGGCGCCGATGTGCGCTACCACGACCCCCATGTGACCAGCTTTAGCCTGGATGGGCTGACCTGGGCCAGCGAACCAGACCTGGGGCAGGCGTTGGCCGAGGCCGACTGCGCGCTGATCGTCACCGACCATTCGAGCTACGATTGGCCCGCCATTGCCCAGCAGTCGAAATTGGTGGTGGACACGCGCAATGTAGTTTGATCATCTCAGGCGACTCTAGGAGGCAATCATGAAGACCAAGACGACGATCGACTATAACGTTCAGATCTGGCAAGAAGGCAGCCAATTCATAGCTCACGCGATGCCACTTGATGTCATGAGCTCGGGGAGAAGCCCTGACGAAGCGCGCGATGCCCTCGATCAGGCAGTGGAGCTTTTCATCGAAACTGCGATAGAGGCTGGCACCTTCGAGGAGGTCCTTCAAGATGCCGGCTACCTGGTAGGGCGTGACCGGCTAACCAGCCCACCGTGGGTGGCATTCGAGCGCCATTCTATGGCCCTGGACTATGCCTAAGCTGACACCGCTACCATGGAAAGAGGTCGAAAAGGTGTTCATCGCAGCAGGCTTTCGGTTTGCACGTCAGAAGGGCAGTCATCGGTCGTACATCAAACCAGGGATTGCCAGGCCGATTGTCATTCCGACCTACGATGAAGTTCCTGTGTCGGTTATTCGCAACAATATGAAGACGGCTGGGATTTCGCGGGATGAGTTCTTTCGGCTTCTTCAAGAAACTGACTGATCCGATGTGCTATGCTGCGTAATCTTCGCCAGCGGTTCAGCCGCCCCGCCGCTGTGCTGCCGCCCCAGACTGTCGTCATCGTCTCCGGGCTGCCGCGCTCCGGCACCTCGATGATGATGAAGATGCTGGAAGCGGGCGGGCTGCCGGTTCTGAGCGATGGCCAGCGGACGGCCGACACCGACAACCCCGAAGGCTATTACGAATTCGAGCGGGTGAAGCAGTTGGACAAAGGCGACAACGGCTGGCTGGGCGAGGCCGAGGGCAAGGTGGTCAAGGTCATCTCGGCCCTGCTCGAACACCTGCCGCCGGGCTACACCTACCGCGTCATCTTCATGAACCGCCGCCTGGAAGAAGTGTTGGCCTCGCAGCGCAAAATGCTCGTCCACCGCGGCCAGGCCTCGGACATCAGCGACGAGAAGCTGGCCGAACTGCTGGAAAAACACCTGCGCAAGGTGAAGGGCTGGCTGGCGGCGCAGCCCCATTTCCACCTGATCGAGGTGGACTACAACCGCCTGTTGGCCGAGCCTCAGCCTTTTGCCGCGCAGATCAACCGTTTTCTGGCCGGCGCCCTGGACGAAGAGGCGATGGCGGCGGTCGTGAACCCCTCGCTTTACCGCAACCGGGCCGATGGGGTACAGTCCTCCTCGGCCTGATTGTCTTGGCGCCCCCTCCATCTGACTGATCGGCGTTCCCCCCCATTCTTGACTATGGACCTCCGCACCTATTGGGACCTTTTTCGCCGTTGGGCCTGGTTGATTGCCCTCTGCGCCGTGCTGGCGGCCGTTGCCGCGTATGGTTTCAGCGTCCGTCAGACGCCGATCTATCGCGCCTCGGCCCGCTTGCTGGTGGGGCAGAACTCGACCAGCACCAACCCCAGCGTCGCCTATACCGACATCTTGCTGAGCGAGCGGCTGACGCGCACCTATGCCCAGATTTTGACCGCCCGCCCCCTACTGGAGCAGGCGGCAAAGCAGATCGGCATCGCCAAGATCGAGCCGAGCAGCGTCTCGGTGCAGCCGGTGCGCGATACGCAACTCCTCAGCCTTAGTGTCGAGTACGCCAGCCCGGCCCTGGCGGCTGAGATCGCCGACGTCCTGCCCCAGGTCTTCATCGCCTATAACAACGACCAGCAACGGGCGCGTTTCCAGGAATCCAAGCAGGCGCTGACCGCCGAACTGGCTAAGCTGAGCGAGGAGATCGAGGCTGCCGAGTCCCGCAGTGAGGGGCTGGCCGAAGATGACCCGCAGGCAGCCCTGGTGCAGGGACAATTGGCCCAGTATCGCAGCAGCTACGGCAATGTCCTCTCGCAACTGGAGAGCCTGCGCATGGCCGAGGCCAACGCCGTCGATACGATCACCGTGGTCGAGCCGGCTGTGGTCCCGCGTATCCCCGTGCGACCGCGGGTGCTGACCAGCACCCTGCTGGCGTTGATCGTGGGGGCGATGCTGGGGGCGGGCCTTGTCTTCCTGATCGAGTATCTGGACGATACCGTGAAATTGCCGGAGCATGTAGAGGGGATAACCGGGCTGAGCACGCTGGGTGTGATCGGGCGTGAAAAGAACGGCGGCCGGCGTTGGGGCCGGCTGCGAGGCAGCGGGGCTGATCGATCTCCTGAGCTGCTCACCCTGGCGACGTTGGAGAAACCGCGCTCGCCCAACGCCGAAGCCTATCGCACCGTGCGCACCGGCATCCAGTTTTCCAGTATCGACGACCCCATCCGCAGCCTGGTGGTTACCAGCCCCGGCCCCAGCGAAGGCAAGACCACCACGGCCGCCAACCTGGCGGTGGTGATGGCGCAGGCCGGCAAGAAGGTGGTGCTGATCGACGCCGACCTGCGCAAACCGGCCCAGCACCGGTTGTGGGCGGCGCCGAACACGGTCGGGCTGACGGGCCTGCTCTTGCAAGAGGAACAGCCCGAACGCCTGGATTTCGTCCTGACGCCGACGAAAGTCGAGAATCTGTGGCTGATCACCAGCGGCCAGTTGCCGCACAACCCCTCAGAACTCCTCGGCTCGCAGAAGTTGCAGCGGCTGGTGGAGCGGCTGTTACAGGACTACGACTATCTGATCTTCGATGCTCCTCCGGCCCTGGCCGTCACCGACCCCATCGTGCTGGGCCAGAGCCTGGACGGGGTGCTGCTGGTGGTGGATAGCGGCGGCACGCGCGAACCGGCGTTGGCCCAGACCGTGCAAGCGCTGGCCAAGGTGCAGGCGCACATTATCGGTGTGGTGCTGAACAAGTTCCCGGTCAAGAGCGGCGGCTACTATTACTACTATTATCATCACTACTACGAGGACGAGGGCGACAAGGGGGCGGGCGGCGGCAGCCAGGGTCAGGGCGAACGCCGGCGCCGGTCGGTCGGCAGCCAGAAAGCAGCGCCCAGGATAGAGGCATGAGGCTCGAGGCAGAGGGTGGGGCGCGGAGCATCCCGCCCTTTCTAAGCCCCTACCAGGACCTGGCCGAGCAGTTGTGCCATGCCTGCAAACGGCACTACGGAACCCGCCTTGTGTCGGTGGCGCTTTTTGGCTCGGTTGCGCGTGGCACGCCGCAGTTCGATTCCGACCTGGATGTGCTGATCGTGGCCGATGACCTGGCGCAAGGACGTATGAAGCGGGCGCGTGAGTTCGAGAGGATCGAAGCGGCGCTGGCGCCCACGCTCGATAGCATGAGGCTGAGCGGCATCGCCGTCGAATTGTCGCCGGTATTCAAGACGCCGGCCGAGATCGAGCAGGGCAGCCCGCTGTTGCTAGATATGACCGAAGATGCCCACATCCTCTATGACCGGGCGGGGTTTTTGGCGCAGGCGCTGGCGAGCTTGTCGGCCCGTTTGGGACGCCTGGGCGCCCGGCGGATCTGGCTGGGAAGCGCCTGGTACTGGGATCTCAAGCCCGATTTTCGTGCGGGCGAGGTGATCGAGCTTTGACGACCGTTACGTTGGCCCAAAGCTATCTCAAGGTTCCTGAGTTTATTCAATGTGTGGCATCGCAGGCATCGTCCTGCACCCTTTGGCGGATGCATCTGATCTGCCCCACCGCCTGCGGGCGATGTCGGCGGCGGTGGCCCATCGCGGGCCGGACGATGAGGGCTGCTATCTGGCCCCAGACGGTCGTCTGGGCCTGATCAACCGCCGCCTGGCCATTCGCGACCTCTCACCAGCCGGGCACATGCCCATGGCCGCAGAGGATGGGCGGGTTTGGGTCACTTATAACGGCGAGATCTACAACGCCGGCGAGTTGCGCCAGGAATTGGAGGCGGCCGGTTGGCTGCGGGCAGGCGCGACCGAGGGCGTTTGGCGGGATTTCATGGCCGGGCGGGTGCATTGGTCGCGCGTCTGGGCGTTAGCGGCGTTGGGGGCTGTTATCGTATGATCTCGTGGCTGGTTGTGCGAAGGAGCCGGGGGTCGTTAGGTCGCAAGTAGTTTGCCAATCAGTTTCATGAGGTGATGGAAGCATGAAAGAGTCTCGAGCCGTATACCTTTCGTTTGTCCTTGAGGCCAATGTGGAGTACACTCCAACGTGAGCTGGGAAAACAGACGCGTCTGGCACAGAAGGGCACGACCTGCAAGCGACTCAGATGACCCGAAAAGACAAGTTGTTTCAAAAGGTAAGGAATAATCCACGTGATGCCAGTTTTGCCGATGTCCGTCAGTTGCTTTTGGATGCTGGTTTTGGCGAACGGCAGCCGAAGAGCGGTAGCAGCCACGTCATTTTATTTCACACAGCATTGGATCAGATCGTGGTATTGACGAAGGGGCGTGGCGCCTTACCAGAGTATCAGGTGAAGGACGCGTTGAAAGCGTTGATTGCGCTAAGAGGCGGCTATGAATAAGACTAAGGACTACTACCTAGCGTTGGAGTACCCTGTTCAAATTCAGCGTGTACCCGAAGGTTACTGCGCCTCGATCCCTCTTCTGAAGGGATGCAAGGCCTTTGGCGAGACAGCCGAGATTGCTTTTCGTGAGCTAGAAGCGGTCAAAGAGGGGTTCATCGAGGTGTTTCTGGAGATGGGCAAGCCAATTCCAGAACCTGTGGTTCACCTGGACATTCCTTACCAGATCTTCCAACAGCTAGACAATCGCAAGGCGCTTGAGCTATTTGTGGTGGGATGAGGCTTGCCATCCGCTGGCCGTGGCCCTGTGCAGCGGCGGAGCAGCGGCTTCCTCGTCACATTCGGCTGCGCGCAGTGCAGGCGTCGGCATCGACGTGGACGACCGGAAGGTGGACGACCGCAAGGTGGATGACCGGAAGGTGGACGACCGGAAGGTGGACGCCATCAACTGACGACTGCAATCCGGTGCAGCGGGAGGCGGTGCTACAACTGCCGGCGACCACCAATCATGAAGAGAACACAACTCGTCAAGCATCTGAGAACGCACGGAGCGATCTTGGTCAGAGAAGGCAGAAGGCATAGCATCTTTGAAAAAAAAGCGACCGTAAGACCCAAGTGCTGCGCCATAGCGAGATCGTCGATGAGTTAGCACGCAAGATCTGCAAGGACCTTGACGTACCATTTGTGAGGTGAGCGATGAAATATCGGGCTGTTATCAAACAAAGCAATGGCTGGTGGATTGGCTGGCTGGTAGATTTGCCAGGCGTCAACGCCCAGGAGAAAACGCAGGATGAGTTGATCGAATCGCTGCGCATCGGGGCCGAAGACATGCTGGCAGCGGCGGTGTCGTTCGAGGCTCAGGCCACCATGACGCTGATCGATGTTCCTGCACCCGTGTGGGCGGGTCCTTGAGCCGGCCCACCAACAGGCGCCTTGTGGCAGGTCCGGCTAACACACCCATGGTTGATGCAGCCATTCTGACGGCTGTACCAAATGATCTCGTCGGCCTGACCCCAACCAATTCTGGCGCCACGAGCGCGTCGTCGTCACTGGCGGCAGCGGCCGCTTTGCGTCGGCTCTTGCGTGGTGGACAAGCTGCGGCAGCGGGGCGCCGCCGACATCACATTCGCTTCGCTCAGTGCAGGCTTCATAAGCTGGCTCTTGGAAAACAGCTTTCGTCAGGCGCTCCAGGGACGAACCCGAATCACAAAGGAAATTGACAATGGCTGAAACACTTACTATCGCAGAAGCTGCTGTCGCCTATGGAACCGCTGTTGCGGATTTGCAGCAGCCTCTGATTCTACAACAAGAAGGTCAGCCCCTGGCAGTCATGGTGTCCTTCGAAGAATACCAGCATTGGCGTGCTTTGGCTGCCGACGCAGCGCAGCGCCGTCTGGCAGGCTGGAGATCGCTAGAAGTGTTGCTGAAAGAGATGCATCGTCGGCCTAGCGACTATACCGCCGAGCAAATTGAGAAAGAGATCGGCGCCGCACGAGCTGAGGTCAGAGAGGCGCGGCATGACCGTCGCAGTGGTCATCGATACCAGTGTCTGGATTTCAGCGTTCTTGAACCCGGAAGGCTTTCCTGCGCGTTTGATCCAGGCGGGCAAGACCGGCAGCATCTCGATTGTCAGCTCGCTACCGCTGTTGGATGAGGTGCAGGAGGTCTTGCTAAGACCCAGGATCATGAAGCTGCGCCACTCCACGGAGACTGATGTCGAGGCTTACATGGCGGGCATTGTTGCTGTGGTTCACCATTGACCATTCTCCGCATGACTGAAAAAGCCCTCATCACCGGCATCACCGGTCAGGACGGCTCCTATTCTTCGGCTGCGCTCAGTACAAGCCTGACGGAGTTCTTGCTGTCCAAAGGCTACGAGGTGCACGGCATCATCCGCCGCGCCAGCACGTTTATTGACACCCTTCGGCTCTGCTCAGGGCAGGCTCTGCGGTGCAGTACTGGCGCAACACCTGCCGCCTGGACCACATCTACCGCGACCCGCACAACGGCGACCAGATGCGGATGCGGCTGCACTACGGCGACATTGGCGGCGCGTTCGAAACACGTCCTCCCTGGATGCAGCCGTCGGCGCCGCAGGTGCGTAAGCGAATGTGAGGATCAGCAGCAAGGATATGTTGGAGGCCATCGCCCGCCTGACCGGGTGCAAGGCCGGCCTCTGGGCGTTGAAGAATGTCTCTTTCGAGATGCCGCAAAGAACCAGCTGAGGTTGCTATAGACATAGCAAGCGTAGGCACGGTATAATCATGGCAAGAGAGACAGCGCGTAGCTTCACCCTGCTAGGCCACATCATTACGCCTGAATTGGTGCGTGAGATCAGCCAGAAAGCATCAAACGCAAGGTGGGGCACACATCTGCTGCGCTGGCGTTACTTTGATGTGCGACATGAAGGCACGATCTACCACCGCAACGCTCTCATACCTTCCGGTCTGTGGCACCTGCTCAAACGTGTCTACGTAGACCAGGACTGGCCCGAAGGTGTCAGCGAAGAAGATTTGTACCGTGACATCCAGGCAACTGTTCAACATTCCGATACAGACATTTACGTATACGGCTATTATCGAACGGACCCTCCCCGACTGCAGTGGGGATTTCTGAACCCAACAACTGGTAAAGCAGTTGTTTACGACGTGGAAGCCGATCTGATTGCCACCGTGTTTAAGCCGGAAGAAGGAACACTATTCTTTGAAAGGCAAATCGGCGCGGTAAAGATCGACCGCAAAGAGTGGGACCTATGAACCTGCAAGAGTTGGAACGACTAGTGAGAAAATACTACGGCTATGTGGCCGATCTGGAAGGCTCTGGCATAGAGGCACTGGACTTGCTCTTTGTGCGGGACAAAATCCAGCGCATTTTGGACAAGAGTGGACCAGAAGAGCAGATTCCCAGCTCGGTCTTCGAGCAGGTTCACGAGCTCGACCAGGTGCTGTGGGCGGAAAGTGTGACTTTCTGCACGGTCGTTGGGGAGAAGGAACTACAGCACGCCCGGCGCCAACAGCGTAGCCCGCGCTCTCACTGGTGGTGGTACCTGGATGAGTTGAACACACTGTCGCAGCCGGCTCAGAAACAGCGTGAGCGGCTGATGCCGGTGTTTGTTCCAGCATAGGCAAGCACACACTCTCCGCATGACTAAAGGCCGAGGGCATTCTTCCTTCGACTGCACTCAGGACAAGGCTGGCGACGGAGCGCTACAACCAGAGCGACCCGGTCAACCCTTCGACCGGGCTCAGGGCAAGCCTCGGCAGCGCGTTCGAGACATGTCCTGAGCGCAGCCGAAGGATCAGCATCAAAGATTTGACGGAGACCATCGCCTGACTGACCGACCCTTCGGCGTCGCTCAGGATAAACTTCGAGGGGCGCATCGTGTGGGATACATCCAAGCCCAACCCTTCGTCAGGCTCAGGACAGGCGGCCAGCCGCGGCGCAAGCCCTGTCCTGAGTGCAACGAAGGATGGACGTCAACCGGGCGCGGGAGTGGTTTGGGTTCGAGAGCCAGACGCGGTTCAAGGAAGGGCTGCGGCGGACGATTGCGTGGTATTTAACAGTTGGCACGACTCATGGCTAACTACCATGAGTTGGCCAGCAAGGCATCAGATTCGCCAACTCATACAGGCAACGATGGCACAGTCTGCTCTCAATCTATGCCCTTTTCGTTCACTGGCTGACCACCAATCATGAAGAGAACACAACTCATCAAGCATCTGAGATCGCATGGGGCCGTTTTGATCAGAGAAGGCAGAAGGCATAGCATCTTTGAAAAAAAAGCGACCGTAAGACCCAAGTGCTGCGCCATAGCAAGATCGTCGATGAGTTAGCACGCAAGATCTGCAAGGACCTTGACGTACCATTTGTGAGGTGAGCGATGAAATATCGGGCTGTTATCAAACAAAGCAATGGCTGGTGGATTGGCTGGCTGGTAGATTTGCCAGGCGTCAACGCCCAGGAGAAAACGCAGGATGAGTTGATCGAATCGCTGCGCATCGGGGCCGAAGACATGCTGGCAACGGCGGTGTCGTTCGAGGCTCAGGCCACCATGACGCTGATCGATGTTCCTGCACCCGTGTGGGCGGGTCCTTGAGCCGGCCCACCAACAGGCGCCTTGTGACAATTCCGGCGAACACGCCCATGGTTGATGCAGCCATTCTGAAAGCTGTGCCGAATGATTTCGTCGTGGCGCGAGGGGCAGGCTGGCAGGGAGCCAAACAGTGAGTGACAGGCGCAGTTTTTCCCAATTATGTGTGGTCAGGGCACACTGACGTGCGTCTCAACGGCGCGACAGCCAAGTTTTTGTGT
Source organism: Caldilineales bacterium (assembly GCA_019695115.1). GTDB lineage: Bacteria > Chloroflexota > Anaerolineae > J102 > J102 > SSF26. Next base: position 34,278 of record JAIBAP010000022.1, read on the forward strand.
GCGAAGCATTCAAGAGGCATATCATGACAGCTTACACAATCCTGGAACCGCTCATTCGTCGCAAAGTGTTTGCCGATGAGCAGATTGCAGTTCGTGAGCTAACACGCGACTACGTTCGCCTTCAGGTCGAGATGCTCATGCGGGAGATTCGCGGGTTCGAGCGGCGATATGGTATGTCGTTTGATCGGTTTGACGAGTACCTGCACTTGCGTTCCTCACTTCTCACCGGCGGACAGCTTGGCCCAGAGCAAAAGAGGACGTTGGGGCAGGCCCTGATGCGCGAGGAGGATGACTGGCTCGACTGGAAAGCTGCGCAGGAGATGTTGGATAATTGGCTTGACCTCAGGCAAGAGGTGGCGTCAGCACGATTCTCGAAGTCGCCTGACGCGAGGGGCAGGGGATCACGTTGCCCGCGGCAAGTTTGCAGGGAGCCAAACATTGAGTCATAAAGGCAGCCTGAGCGAAAACCCACTCAGCTCGGCGGCGTCCGGCAAAGTCGGACGGTTGGCGCTGCTGGCGGCGCCGTTGGTGGTGCTGCTGGCGGCGGCCGTGTTGGCCGCGCCGGCGCTGGCGGCCAATCTGGGCCGGGTGCGGGCCTTGCAGGCGGTGGACGCACCATTCACTACGTGTTGATGCGCGATTAGGGCGCGAAAGTGCGCGATTTCGGCAGCTTCGAACCTGTCAACTGCAACTACCAGAGCATCCATGACCAACAGACAGCCAACCCTGCAACCCGCAACCCCACCCTGGCCTGACAGCAACACCTTCTGGCGCAACAAACGCGTCGTCGTCACCGGCGGCGCCGGCTTCCTCGGCTCCTTCATCGTCGAGAAGCTCCACGCCCGCGGCGCGACGGAAATCTTCGTGCCGCGCATCGAGGACTTCGACCTGCGCGACCTGGCTGCCATCCGCCGCCTGCTGGCCGACGCGCGGCCGGACATCATCCTGCACCTGGCTGCCCGGGTGGGCGGCATCGGCGCCAATCGGCTCCATCCGGCCGAGTTCTTCTACGACAACCTGATGATGGGCGCGCCGTTGATGCATGAGGCGTGGCGGGCCGGCGTGAGCAAGTTCGTGGCGCTGGGGACGGTGTGCGCCTATCCCAAGTTCACGCCGGTGCCCTTCCACGAGGACGACCTGTGGAACGGCTATCCCGAGGAGACCAACGCCCCCTACGGCCTGGCCAAGAAAATGATGCTGGTGCAGAGCCAGACCTACCGCGAGCAGTACGGCTGGAACTCGATCTTCCTGCTGCCGGTCAACCTCTACGGCCCGCGCGACAACTTCGACCCCGAAAGCTCGCACGTCATCCCGGCCCTGATCCGCAAATGCCTGGAAGCCAAGGCGGCCGGCGATTCTGAGATCATCGCCTGGGGCGACGGCTCGCCTACAAGGGAGTTCCTCTACGTGGAGGACGCGGCTGAAGGCATCCTGCTGGCGGCCGAGCGCTACGACCTAAGCGACCCGGTGAACCTGGGCAGCGCCTTCGAGATCAGCATCAAGGACTTGACCGAGACCATCGCCCGTCTGACCGGCTTCGCGGGGCGCATTGTATGGGACACCTCCAAGCCCAACGGCCAGCCGTGGCGCAAGCTGGATGTGAGCCGGGCGCGGGAGCGGTTTGGCTTCGAGAGCCAGACGTCGTTCGATGACGGGCTGCGACGGACGATTGAGTGGTATGTGTGGCGCCAATGATTGGCGTTGTGTTCAGATTGTTCCAACGGCTGGGCAGAAGCCGAAATTCCGCAGGAAGTGAAGGATGATTTTGGCATGAAAGTGGCAATTCTGGCAGGTGGATTGGGGACGCGGCTCTCTGAGGAGACGAGCCTGAAGCCCAAGCCCATGGTCGAGATCGGCGGCCAGCCGATCCTGTGGCACATAATGAAATCTTACGCAGCCCACGGCTTGAAGGAGTTCGTGGTAGCGCTAGGCTACAAGGGCGAGGTGATCAAGGATTTCTTCGTCAACTATCGTCATCGTAGCAACAGCGTGACGGTACGCCTGGCTACAGGTGAGGTGACGGTTCACGACGGCGATTGTGAGGAGTGGACCATTCACTTGCTGGACACCGGTCTGCACACCCAGACCGGCGGGCGGGTGAAGCGCCTGGCCCAGTTCATCGGGAATGAACCGTTCATGCTCACCTACGGCGATGGCGTGGCCAGCATTGACTTTCCCCGCCTCCTCGCCTTTCATCGCAGCCACGGCAAGCTGGCCACGGTGACGGCTGTGCGGCCGCCGGCCCGCTTTGGCGGCATCGCCTTCAACGGCGACTTGGTGGCGCATTTCCATGAGAAGCCCCAGATCGGCGAGGGCTGGATTAACGGCGGCTTCTTTGTCCTGGAACCGGAAGCCGTAAAGTATGTGATGCACGATGGCGTGATCTGGGAACGGGAACCGATGGAACAACTGGCGGCCGATGGGCAGTTGGTCGCCTACCGCCATGAGACTTTCTGGCAGTGCATGGATACGCTGCGCGATGTTCGGCTGTTGGAAGAGCTGTGGCAGGGAGGTAAAGCGCCGTGGAAGACCTGGTAAAGCCGGACTCGCAGCCCGATCCAACTGCGTTTTGGAGGGGCCGACGCGTTTTTGTGACCGGCGCAACCGGTATCGTCGGCGCGTGGTTGGTCAAGGACTTGCTGGCGCTGGGCGCCTACGTGGTCGCATTGGTGCGGGATGCCGATCCCCAGTCGGAATTCTTGCGCAGCGGCGATTTCCGGCGCGCTTTTGTGGTCAACGGCCGGCTGGAGGACTTCGGCACGCTGGAGCGGGCCATCAACGAGCACGAGATCGAGGCGGTCTTCCACCTGGCGGCCCAGCCCATCGTCGGCGCGGCCCAGCGCTCGCCGCTGCCCACCTTCGAGGCTAACATCCGTGGCAGTTACAACCTGCTAGAGGCATGCCGGGTGCATATCAACTTCGTCAAGCGGGTGGTGATCGCTTCCAGCGATAAGGCCTACGGAACGCAGCCCAATCTGCCCTACACCGAGGAGATGCCTTTGCAGGGGCAATATCCCTATGAGGTCTCCAAGAGCTGCACCGATCTGATTGCCCAAAGCTATCACGTCAGCTACGTCTTGCCGGTGGCCATCGCCCGCTGCGGCAACATCTATGGCGGCGGCGACCTGAACTGGAGCCGCATCGTGCCGGCCACCATTCGCTCCTTTTTGCAAGACGAGCGGCCGATAATCCGCAGCGACGGACGCTACGTGCGCGATTACATCTACGTCAAGGACGTGACCCAGGCGTACTTGCGCGTGGCCGAGCATCTCGATGACCCCGCGGTGCGCGGCCAGGCGTTCAACTTCAGCCCGGAGCGCGCCCTAACGGTGATCGAGATCGTCGAGGCAATCCAGCATCTGATGGGTTGCCAGCATCTGGCGCCTGATGTGCGCAACACGGCCCAGGGCGAGATATTCTCCCAGTACCTGTCGGCAGATAAGGCCCAGCGAATTTTGGGCTGGCGGCCGCGCTACTCCCTTGATGCCGGACTGACTGAAACCATCGAGTGGTACCGTGAATTCCTGGCAAGCTGAGTTCGGCGACGCGTTCACCGGTCAGCGTGTGCTGGTGACCGGTGCCAGTGGTTTCATCGGCGGACACTTGAGCGACGCCTTGCTGGCTCTGGGCGCGGACGTGTGCGCCTTGGACAGCCAAGGCGCCGGCTGTCCAGCCGGCTGCGAAAGCTATGCCATCGATCTGTAGGATCTGGACACGGTGCGCGGCGCATTGGCGCAGGCTCGCCCACAGGTGGTGTATCACCTGGCCAGCCTGGTGACCGCCCGCCAGGAGATCGACCTGGTTCTGCCAAAGTTGTTCAACAACCTGGTGGGCACGGTCCATCTGTTCCTGGCTCTGGCCGAAATCGGCTGCCAACAGGTGGTGACAACCAGTTCCTCAGAAGAACCGACCGATGAGGTTCCAACTTCACCCTATGCAGCAGCGAAAGCCGGAGCACGTTTCTATGCCGGGTTGTTTCAGCAGACCTACGGCCTCCCGATCACGGTGGCTAAGCTGTTCATGGCCTACGGCCCGCGCCAGCGGCCGGATAAACTAATCTCTTACCTGGTGCTGTCATGCCTGCGTGGCCAGTCGCCTCAGCTCAGCAGCGGCGCGCGGGTCTGCGATCTTGTTTACGTCCGGGATGTCGTGCGCGGCCTGCTCAAGATCGGTTTGCGGCCGAACCTGGCAGGCCAGACGATTGAATTGGGCACAGGACGCGGCGTTAGCATTCGAGAGGCTGCCCTGCTCGCGGCTGAATTGAGCGGCAGCAAGGTTCAACCGATCTTTGGCGCCGTGGCAGACCGCATGGGCGAACGCCCCCGGGTGGCGGACTTGGCTTCTTTACATGCTCTGTTGGACTGGACGCCGCAAGTTTGCCTGGAAGACGGGTTGAGGGATACAATCGAGTGGTATCGGGCCACTTTGTGATCACAGCGGAGAAAAAAGGCATGTTGCAAGCAGTGCGTGTGAAACAAACAGTGAACCTGGATGGGCTATTGACGCTGCGGCTGCCGGAGCTACGTGGCGTTGAGGTAGAGGCTATCGTCGTGCCGGTCGCGACAAAGGTCCCACCGGAGGCTTTGGCGAGCGCCCGCCTGCAAGCGCAGACCGGGTTTGCCCAAGAGGTATTGGCAGATCCGGCTGAGGATGTTTGGATGTTTGGAGGGTGAGCGTCAAAGTTTCCCGAGGGGGACGAGATAGGATAGAGTCCTTCCCGCTCCGCCGCCTTCGACAAGCGCAACTGAACCGTTTGTCACCCAATCCACCTCTGCGCCTACTCGCCATCCTACTCACTCCCCTGCCCCGACCACCCTTGGCGCCGTTCTCCAATTGGCCGCGTATGCTTTCGACCCTCCTACTCAGCAAAACCCGGGAAACTTTGACGGCCACCCATGTTTGGAATGCCCTTTGACATCAGCGCTGGCGGCATCTACAATCTGCCCTTCCCTTTCAGCGACCTGTCGGCCGAGATGGAGCAGCGAGTATTGGGTTGGCGGACTTGCTACTCCCTCATCGAGGGGCTAGCTGAAACCATTTAGTGGTACCGTAAGTTTCTGGTGCATGAAAGTACTGATACGTCTGTCGGGGAACCTTTGTTGGTAACCTCTGAGTCTTGCACAACTCTGTGAAAGTCGCACGGTAATTGCTAACTGGAGACGAGTCATGTCAAATAACCTTGTGGAAATCCACGCTTGTGAGGTGTGTGGCAACACTGACTTAATGAAAGTCCTCGACTTGGGATACCATCCGATGTGTGATGACCTGATCAAAATCGGTGATTCCAGGATTAGTCAAGAATACCCAATTGAGATTCTGCTTTGTCAAGACTGTCTGACGGCACATCAGCGTTTCCAGATACCGAAACGGGAATTGTTCCCTCCCACCTATCATTATCGCGCGCGCTTCACATCCGATGTACTTGATGGAATGGCAGCTCTCGTGGAGTTGTGCAAAGACCGATTTGGGGATCTTGAAGGCAAAAAAGTACTTGATATTGGATGCAATGATGGCAGCCTTTTGGATTACTTCAAGAAGAAGGGGGCGGTAACTCTAGGGATTGAGCCTACTGACGCGCAAGAGGAAGCCGAACATAAAGGGCACAAAACCTACAAGGCCTTCTTTGATGCGAACATCGCAGACAGGATCATAGATACGCACGGAAAGCTTGATTTTGTTGTCTTTACAAATGTGTTTGCTCATATCGAAAATCTGCCGGAAGTCATATACTCGCTTAGAGCATTGACTGACACGAACACTATAATTGTAATTGAGAATCATTATCTCGGTGCTGTACTTGACCGAAACCAATTTGACACTTTCTATCACGAGCATCCACGAACTTATAGCTATACTTCCTTTGTTCGTATTGCTAGATTGCTGGGTCTCTGCATCTTGTCAGTTGAGTTTCCGAAGAGATACGGCGGCAACATAAGGGTCTTTATGGGCAACAAAACGAATGGATTGTATAATTCTCAAGCACACGATCTGCTCGACATGGAGAGGAATATTTCCAAAAAATTCGATATACTCGCACAACGCGTGGATCAGTGGAAACTAAACAAGTCGAAAGTCATAGATCAGCTTGTGGTGAAACATGGTAGATTACGGGCCAAAGCGTTTCCTGGGCGTGCTGCCATTCTAATCAAACTCCTAGGGTTGACGGGAAACACAATCTCAGCCGTATATGAAAAGCCAGGATCACTAAAGATCGGCTTCTACGTCCCTGGTACACGCATTCCAATTCTATCGGATGATTTCCTTTTTCAAGCGCCCAGTGATAGCCAACCGCTGTTGAATCTGGCATGGCATATACCTGGGGAGATTCGGCGCTACTTATCAGAAAAAGGATATAGAGGTCCTGTTATCGACATTGTCGATGCCAACGACTTTGGGGCAAAATAGATGTCAAGTTTTGGGGTTATTGGCTCAGGTTTTGGTCTTTACGGCTACCTGCCTGCTCTTTGCCAATGTGGTTACAAGGTTACCTTGCCAGCACGATATATGTCTGCTTTTCAGAATAGGAAAGAACTTACTAGGTATTCAAGCAAAATAGAGTGGGGACAAGATGAAGAGACTGTCCTCACCAAATCATGGGGGGTCGTGCTCGCTTTGCCTCCGAAACTTCAATCGAGCTATATCCCGCAAATCGTTTTACGCAACAATATATCGTGTTTGTTGCTGGAAAAGCCGCTTGCAGATACTCCGGAGACCTCAGCTCTTCATCTGGATAGTTTGACGAAGGCAAGCAAGATGTTTAGGATCAACTATTTATTTCGATACACGGATTGGGTAGGTTGCGTAAAGAGATCTCTTGAGATGGTAGATGATGCCACAATTCTAGCATTCGACTGGAGATTCATGGCACATCATTATCTACGCAATCTGAGCACGTGGAAACGCCATAGTTCTGAAGGTGGTGGAGTTGTCAGATTCTATGGCATACATCTCATATCACTATTGGCAGAACTTGGCTATAATCATGTTGTTTTCTCTACAGTTTTTGGCACGTCCCCGGATGAAATCAGCCGGTGGGTTGCTATACTGCAGGGTTCTAATCTTCCCGAGTGTAACCTCTATGTTGATAGCCGGTCAGAAACTCAAAGATTTCACGTGACTGTTTCCTCAAGGAACAATCAAGATTCTGGTCACCTAAACATACGGCTCAACGATCCCTTTGAGCAAGCCACTTCTCAAGTTAGTGACGAAGATCGACGTGTTCCATTCATTAAGAACTTGTGCGAGTCACTGAGATCAAAGCTTGCAGATGAGTCACATCTGCAGGAAGTCTATTTCTCGACCAATCGACTTTGGCGAGTGGTGGAAGACGCTACGAAATTTGTGCCGACTTGAGACACCTCGTTAACAGAGTATGGGAGACATTCATGCTTGTTGTCGTTCCAACCTACCGAAGACTGGACTGTCTACAATGGACCCTAGTATCTCTTATGTTGGCAGAGTTGCCTTCTTCCAGAAAAGAACGATTGTTGGTTTGCATCGCTAACAATCATCCTGGCAGTCGAGACAAGACACATATGGTTGTTGACGAAGTGAAGGCACGATTCGCATATCTACCATGGGAATGGCACTTCCTGGACCGCAAAGAAACGCTTCCACCGATCGATAGTTGGTATTCAGCAATTCGAGACGTGGCAGAGAAGGACGAGGTGATCCTTCTTCAGGGTGACGATGACCTGTTTACACCCTGGAGTGTCACTGTTCGTTATAGTGAGTGTAGTCAGTCTGGGGCTGATCTGCTTCTCTCACGCTCACTGCATGGACTCATTTATCTTTCCTCGCATGAAGTCTATTTTCCTCAACAATTCCCGCCACATACAGAAGGCAGTCATTCACGCGTCTTGGACTGGGGAGAAATTAACGGTTGGGGACCAGCATTTATTGGAAACCATTGTTATCGAAATACTAGTGCGTTCCAAGCAGGCATAGAGAGGGCCTTCACGTGGTGTGAGGGACAGGACTGGCTCGATCACAACACGCGCACATTGATGCTTCCCTACTACCTGCCTTATGCAGTCAAATTGATGGGTGGCAATCTTCGGTGCCTCGACTCGCATTGCGTCATTAGGGGGAGAAGCCTGGAGGAGATCGTTGTTTCTCCATATGGCGTGCCAGGTTGGAATTCTGGCTTTCTGGCTATTTGTGCCTACGGCGTGCTAAGTGGCAGAGATTTGAAAGAAATTCGGGCATTGGACTCAGCCCGATCGGAACAGGCGAAAATGGGCGCGGAGTGGTTCTTTACTTTTTTTGTTGACAAGCGAATCCCAAACGAAGTCGTCAAAAATACCTTGCAGCGAATACGACTGCCAATCTCTGCCCAGTTTCGCTTTCTTCAACTCATGAGTATACGACGCGTCGTAGTAGACAAACTAGGATTTACAGCGTGGCGTCTGCGACGCCGTGCCGTAAGAGCCTCAATTCTTACATCGGACCTTCTGTACAGCTTGATGAGGCGTGATCCGGTAGAGACGAGATCATGAGAAGAAGCCGATCTCGTACCACAAAGTGGAACTTGTTTTTCCATTACGCTAGTATTGGCTTGGTGCTAATATCCGGCATCCTCTTGGTGCCACTCTATCTGCACTACATACCGCTCGACCTCTATGGCGCCTGGTTGGCTACGGGTAACATCTTAGCTTGGTTGACAGTAGTGGATCCGGGGCTGTCCACTGTTATCCAGCAGCGGACCGGGGTGGCCTATGGTAAGGGTGACACTACCCAACTGAGCGATCTGTTGACAAGTGGTCTCTTGCTGTCGGGATTGGTTGCCCTGCTGGTGCTCATAGTCGGTCTGGTTTCATCCCGGTTCTTGGCTGAATGGCTGAATCTTGGCGCGACTATTGATGTTCATTTGGTAGAGCAAGCATTTGTTCTGGCCGCAGTGGGTAGTGCCTTGATGATTTTCTCTTATGGCCTGACGGCATTCAATCAAGGTTTGCAGAGCAGTTTAGGAATTGGGCTGGTCTTTGTCGTCGTCATGGTCATTAGTTTGGCGTTGACTGTGGTCTTGCTCTATCAGGGTGTTGGGTTGCTGGCTTTACCCATCGGGCTAATCGTACGAGGAATCGGTCTGAGTGTAGGCAATGCGGGTTATCTTTTCTGGCGATCGTGGAGCGAGAAACTCACCTATCGCTTTTCGGCTACTGGCATAAGAACCTTGACTAGATTGTCCTCCTACACATTCCTGAGTCGTGTTTCAGGCGCAGTTGCCGGAAACATGGATGCCTTTGTGTTGACGCGGTATCTGGGACCAGAGGTGGCGCCGGTGTTTGTCCTGACCCGCAAAGCACCTGACATGAGCCGCATGTTTCTGGAACGCCCAGCGGTAGCCTTCATGCCCGCTGTTTCAAGTTTGGTCGGCACTGGCGAAATGGAGCGGGCGAAAGTAGTGCTGCTGCGCCTGTTGCGGCTTTCATTGTGGCTGCTCGGTCTGATCGCAGCGGGTTTCATCGTATTCAATCGCGATTTTGTTTCGCTTTGGGTGGGAGCCGATCTGTTTGCTGGCTCCGCAGTGAATGTCATCCTTGTTCTTGCACTAGTTGTCACCGTTCTGGTGAACGGGCTTTCAAACCTGTGCTTTTCCCTGGGAAACATCAAGGGCAACAGCCTCGCCTCGATAGCCCAGGGATTGCTGTCAGTGCCGCTCATCATCATCGGCGCCAAGTACTGGGGCATGATAGGCGTCGCCTTGGCTCCGCTGGTGGCTATGTTGGCGACGACCGCTTGGTATTATCCCAAAGCCTTCTCCCGACTGCTTAGCTTGGAGCGATCCGATATCAATGCTATCGCTCGCGAAGCGGTGAAGGTTCTGGCGTCGGCGATCATCGTCGTAGCTGCCTTTATATGGGCGACGCTCACGACTTGGATAGCTTTCCTCCTGACTGTTGCCGTTTTTGCCATCCTCTACGCGCTGATCTTGGGTGCATTGTCTCAGCCATTCCGTGCCGAGATGTTTGGTTTCCTAAAGCAAGCCAGGAGAGTAGGTCATGGAGTTTTGTTGCGTCTTGGTTGATCGGCTAAGCACCTATTCTATGGGGATTATGCCCGGGCACGGCTGTTGAGAGCTGCGGAAGGAAGAATAACTCATGATCCAACGTTCCAAACTGCGACGCAGTCCTGCTTACTCGGTGTGGCGTTCATACCGGGAGGTGGAACAACTGAAGCGCTTCAATCGCATTCTCGATGCTTATCTTAGAAACCAGCAGGCGTCTGAGCCATACTCTGAAGCGTATACTCGGAGGCGATTGGCTCAAATACAACAGCAACGCCATCCGTTACTTGCTTACCAAGGCACCCCGAGCATCATTGCATTTGGGACCAATGACTGGGAGCAATACGGATTGTGGCCTTCGCTTGAGCGTGTCAGTCACTTTGTGTTGTTCGATTATCACAAATGGTTGCTTTCCCGTGGAATGCGGCGTTCTGACCCCCAAATGTGCCGTCGGTTGGCTGCAGCTTTCTTGGAAACCATTGATACAGTCCCGCCAGATAACAAGCCAACACTGGCGTTTTTCTATGCAGCCGGCACGTATATCGCTGACGAACTCTTGGTTGAGCTGGCTCACCGCGGTATCTGGACGATTGTGATGAGTCTGGATGACAAGCAGCAGTTCGCAAAGGGCGCCGACCAGCTTCGCGTTGCTGCGCATTGTGACCTCTATTGGACGGTTTGGAAGACAGGAACGCAGATTGTGCTGGATCTGGGCGGCACCCCGTGGTATGCGCCCGAGGCCGCCGATCCAGCCTTCTACCATCCCATGGGTGTGGTTCGTGACTTTGACATTGTGTTTATTGGCCAATCCTATGGGCTGCGGGCTGATCTGGTGCGCTATTTGCGACGGCGTGGCTTCAACGTGGTGACTTTCGGCTCTGGTTGGCCTAACGGCTTCGTCAGCTTCGAAGATGTTGTCGAGATCTATAGCCGGGCACATATTGTGCTCGGCGTAGGAGGAGTGGGGCAGATGGCGGGCGTAAGACATCTGAAAGGACGAGATTTTGAGGCACCGATGTGCGGTGCTCTTTACTTGACAAGCTATAATCCAGAACTCGCCGACCACTTTCGGATAGGCGAGGAGATTTTGTGCTACTCTTCGTCTGAAGAGTGTGCAGACATAATCCATTGGGTTCAACGCCATCCTGAAGAGGCCGAGAGAATTCGACAAGCGGCCCTGCAGCGAAGTACTGCCGATCACACGTGGGAGATACGTCTTCAACACATGTTCTCGTTGTTTCCCGAATCAACAAATGCGGAGACTGCTGGATAGAGCGTTGTACTGATGAAGCACGCTGCAAAACGGAGCCGTTTTGTCTGGCTGTTCTTGATGTGCTCATTCTTAGGCATTGCCACCATAACTATTCTGGGCAATACGCTTCTTCAGACAGCAGACGCCAACAATCAGATGATCAGGATCGTCAGTGCCGCTGCCAAGGCGGTGCAGGCCGACGGTTTCGTCGAGTATACACCTGAACTTGCAGTGCTCAACCAACAGATGGCGCTACGTGAGTCACGGAACAGTGGACACACTGCCCCGGTGATGGTGACCCTTTCTCTGTGGGCAAATGACGTGCTGCAAGCGCAACGGTGGCTACAAACTAGCCCGGTTGCTCAGAAACGGGTAATGGACTCGAGGTTTGGCTGGCGTACAGTGTCGCTGATCCCATTGGGCATGCGTCCCTGGACCTACTCACAACAGATGATTGTGGACATGGCGTGGCTTGCTGGTCTGCGTCTCGCCGCAGAGGGGGCACATACACAGGCGCTACAGTGGTTTCAGCGTGGTCTATCCTTGTCTCCTGGCCGTGTCCCTGAAGACGTACGCAGAGCTTATTATCGGACTTTGTCGGAATGGTATCAGGCACAACCGGTCACACCGCGCAATAGCCGGTTAGCTGCCAAATTCGCGTGTCTGGCAAACGGGCCCTCGGATTGTTCGAAGTTGATCATGGCGGAAAGCCCAGTGCAAGACTTGTCTGGCTGGGTAGCACCTATTTCTGACACGGACGCTGTACTCTCAAACGATGGATGGCAGTTGATGGGTTTTTACTTGGATGAAGACATACTGGCGGCGGGCGTAGACGTGGCTGGTCTTGCATATTGGATGCAAGGAGACCATGGCGTGGTGCAGACACAGAGGAGAGTATTTGTCGTTCCCAATCTTGCACCCAACCCAGGCTTTGAATTCCAGGGATTGTTCAATGACGCATGCGTCGATGGGTATATTGGCAGCCATGCCTTTGTGTTACCCTGCGTGAGCCAGATCGAGCCTGACCCTCTTGGCCAACGAGCCGGCCATGTGGCTGTGACACAGACAGGCAAAACCGGCTACCTACTCATTGGGGCTCCCGCGAATGTCAAAGGTGAAGAGGTATATATCGTTGGGGCCGAGTTGTGCTCGGTTGCTGGAAGCGAAGCCAAAGTGGGAATACAGTTCGCATCGAATAAAACAGCCCAGCAGAATGCTTACCTTGGTTTGTGGTGGCCGCTTGTGGGTGCGGGCACCGAAAGCCCGGCTTGTTGGTCGAAGTCGGCACGTGCTGTATTGGCGCCACCGGAGATAGCGACTGTTCGTATGTGGCTTGGTGGATTTGGCGTGTTGGATGTTTCACGGGAGGAAGCCATGTTTGACAATGTTTTCCTATTCAGGCTACCTGACTTTCTTCAGAGTGCAGGTCAGTAAGGGTTTCATGGCACAGCCAACTATGGGACTTGCAGCGAGGCTAGCTTATGTACAAAAGCTGAAACTTCGAGGATTTGACTATCCAGTGCCGCCTTACGGAGGTTTGGCGTTTCGTTCCTTTTCCTCTGTTTCAGCGCAAACCCAGTTTGATAACTTCGTTGAGCGCGTCTATCAGTCTTTAGGCCATGCTTATCTACCGATATATCGTATGGCCGATGGTGAATTCAGTTTTCTCGTTGGCTGGAGGGCATCTACGGCACCGCAAAGAGGGATGCATGCAATACCTTACTATTTACGGCAGATAGCCAGCCAACTGCGACGGCAGGTATTGGGTCACACATCATCAACCATTTGGGGTGAAGTCTACACACAAGCCGAAAAAGCCCGTGCTCAGCGTATCATGCAGCAAGGTATACGGCACATTGCGGAGCATGGAATCTTGGCACTTTACTTCGCTCAACGAGCGGATCATTGGGGAGAACAATATGTTCGACCAGTTTGTGACTGGTTTGATTCATATGGAGTCCGCGTTGTTGACTCAAACTACATTCCATTCTACTCAGTCTATGCCCTGCTCAATGGCCCTTCGCGAGTGCGTCTTTACGATGGTAAACACATACTGGTGATTACACACCTCACAGAAACCCGCAAAAGCGCGATCTATCGGAGTCTCATGCAAGAAGGGGTGGCCTCCGCAAGGTTCTATGAGATTTCGTCAAACCATTCGATGTTCGACCATATAGATGTTGCTACTATTCAACAACCTGTTGATCTTGTTCTTGTTGCAGCAGGAATCGGTTCGGTCAATATCCTCCAACAACTCGAACTACTTTCTGTTCCGTGTATTGACTGTGGAATCAGCCTCGATTGCTTGGTGGATTTCAATCGACGACTTGAACGACCTTTTCTGTTGGACAATGAGCGGATCAGAACTTATCAGGTGGACATACGCTCACTCCGTTTCCTGAAGCAGACTGGTGTCCAAGAATGATCAGAGATGCTCTACCAAGGCAGAGCACAAGCGCTGCGAGGTCAATGCATTCGCCTGAGTCCAGTACGATGACCCTATCTGTTCGTACAAGAAATCTCCCTATAGCGGTTGCCCTGTTATGGTTGTGGGGCAGTGTTGCCCTCTTTGCATTTGGGCCATATGATTATCTAGTACGAACCCCCCTGGTGCTCTATGGATACCTTACTGCTGCCAACCTTGCGTTGTTTCTCGGGTATCGTAGTCGGGTGAATGGCCAGGGAGCGGCTTATCAGGGTAAATGGCAACCGCGTCAGATGCTCCGTTTGAGTCTCGTACTGGCGCTATTTATCATGATGTTTTCAGTGGTGTCAGGACAGGGGAGAAACCTGGGCTTCCGTGCAGCGCTGGAAGATCCTGCCCTGGCTTATGCCCTTTACGGCGAATCGCAGGGGACCTCATTCCTGCCCTACATTCTCATCTTCCTGGAGCCGTTTGTCTTTCCCTTTCTCATCCTCACGGCCTTTTATTGGCAGGAGACCAAACTTCTCATTCGCTTGACATTCTTTCTAATCCTAACGGTCAATATCATGGGTGCCGTTTCGATTGCATTACGTGGAGCGATCGTCTTTCAGGTGATTACGGTTGGCGCGGCCTTTCTGTCCGCTTTCCTTGGCGGGCGGTGGAAGCTCGGGGTATTGAGCAAACTCCAGATAACAGTTCTGATAATCGCGGGGGTTTTGTTACTTCTGGCATTCTTTTCGCTAATCTATTCCCAGAGAAGCCCCGGTACCGCCACCTCATTCAATCCTTCTATCGGTCAGTTTCCTGATCCCGACCATCTCATCACTCAGATTACGCCAGAATCACAAAAACCGCTGGTCTTTGGCGCGATTACCTACCTCACACATGGTTACTATGGCTTGTCATTGGCGCTCGACAAGCCGTTTGTGGGCGTTGGTTTTGGTGTCACGAATTCGACGTTCTTGCTCCGTAACTTCGTGCGATTCACCGGGCTGGACGTCTTGTACGACTTCTCTTATGCAAATCGTCTATGGGTGGAAAACGGCTATCCGGTCGGCAATTACTGGATATCAATTTATCCGTGGATTGCATCTGACGTTACATGGTTTGGGAGTCTCATCATCGTGTTCTTGATCGGTCGCCTGTTTGCGCAATCTTGGCTAGATGCAGTCCAAGGCACCAATCCGGCCGCAGTGATTGTGTTTGTAGTGCTCGCACATATGATCTACGCATTTCCGATGAATAATCCATTGCAGGATGGCTCTGCGCTCACGCGATTCTACTTCTGGCTGCTGTTCTGGTGGTTTACTCGAATGCCTCAAGCTCAAACAGCCTCGACCATTTAGGCAGCGCGGCCTCCCAAGCCGTATTGTTTGGCAAATCAAGACTCGACAAACAACCCATGAGCGACTTCATTAAGAGCGACCATCAAGGCCTGAGCACTCTGGCGTCTCGGCACCTAATGTATGCGTTTGCTGGAGCGGTCGTTCCCCCAGATGATGCTGACCGCTATCCAGGTTATGGCGTGGCCGGGAATCTGTGGCAGATTCGTTTGATTCGAGCCTTGCAGGTGCAAGGTTTTCGCTGTACAGAGATCGCATCAGTGCGACCAGTGCCTTCATTTCCACGCTTGCGCAAGATTTGGTTCGCATCTGATGCTGCCGTACTCCCTGATGGTATCGCGATTGGCTATTTGCCATTTCTGAATGTTGGACCTGCAAAAACGCTATCGTTGGCAATGGCCAACTTTGTAGGGATGCTGAGGTGGGGGTGGCGGTATCGTCACGAAAGAGATAAAGTCATTATCACATACAATCTCAATGCTCCGCATGGCTTGTCTACAGTGTTCGCTGCCCGCATGGTGCGCACGAAGGTTTTTGCCGTCATCGCAGATCTACCCGTGCCGGGGCAGGGCATTGTGCCCTCTTCAGTGATGCGGCGCATGGAATTCTCGTCACAGGTTAGAAGTATGCGTTGGTTTGACGGCCTAATCGTCTTGACGCGATGCATGTCGCAAGATTTCGCGTCTCAAGTGCCCTATCTTATCATGGAGGGCGCTGTAGATGAGGCGTTGATGGAATCCATAGAAACTGACCCTCAACCCAAGGCAACGCATCAGTTCACGTTGATGTATGCAGGCGCGTTAAGCGAGTTTGATGGAGTGCCATTATTGCTAGAGGCTTTCTCACAACTCGATGGTGACTCTTATCGACTGATTATTGTCGGCAGAGGCCCTGAGCAAGAGCGGGTTGAACGCCAAGCCCAAAGTGATCCTAGGATTTTCTATTTGGGTTATGTTACCCATGAGAAGGTTTTGCAGCTGTATCAACAAGCAGATGTTCTAATCAATCCTCGCCCCAGCGAGCCTCTATCGACGCGCTACGTATTTCCATCTAAGCTGATCGAGTATCTTGCGACCGGAAAAATCGTGATCACCACAGCTACTGCAGGCGTTCTTGAGGAATATGGTAGTTTTGTGTTCGTACTCGAGGACGAAACGTCTGATGGATTAGCCAAGCTGGTTTATCAGATTGCTGCCATACCTGAGACAGAACGGCGTGCTATGGGTCAGGCCGTCAGACGATACATGCTTGAGCATAAGACGTGGACAGCGCAAGGACGTCGAATATCCGGTTTTTTGCGAGAGCAGTTTGACAAGCAATGATACAGCGAGGTCAATGCAATGCGTATCTTGATTGATGGTTTGAGCGCACGTTCCGGTGGTGGGGTCACCCGTTTGGTTTCTCTCTTGCGAGTATTGCCAGAAATAGCTCCTCAGCATGACTTCTTTGTATTGCTATCGCCGAAATATCAGAACCAAATAATCAACTCGCTGCCCAACCGAATTCGTCCAATCCCTGTTACTATTCGCGATTCCGACTTGGGCTCAAGAACTTGGTTTCAAAATGTTTCCTTGCCCCGAGTTGTACAGGATCTGAGAATAGACGGCTTGTACGTATCCGGCGAGTCCGCCTATATCCGTTTCCCGACGACTACTGTAATGCTTTCAGGGAATCTCAGCTTGTTCTCGGCGCCGGTTGGATTCAGCCGATCTTTGACAAGTCTACGACTGCTCCTCTATCGCAAATCGCGTTTTCCACTTGTCCGACACGCAATGCAGGCAGCGGGCACTGTCGCATTCGTTTCAGAATGGATGCGGGACAACGTGCTGAAGCAAATTAAGCTTCCTTTGAGCAAGACTATGGTCTTGTATCACGGGCTGGTGGATGAATTCCGACAGACTGAAGCCAGGTTACCCCGACTATTGAAGGTAGAACAAGAAAACTCCTACATTCTAGCTGTCTCGTCCATAGCTCCTCATAAGGGGTACGAGACCTTAATTGAAGCTTATGCTCGAGCGAACGACCTGTGTAACATGCCGCCCGTGCTCATTGTGGGGTCAGCTCTACACAAGCCTACGCTTCTTTCCGTTCAGGCGCTTATTCAGCGCGCGGGAATTGGTGACAAAGTCCATTTTATGGGAGCGGTCCGTTATGATGACCTTCCACAGATTTATGCGAATGCTTGTCTCTTTGTTCTGCCAACACAACTGGAGAGCTTTGGACTTCCACTTCTGGAAGCAATGGGAACAGGCTTGCCGATAATCACAAGCGATCTACCGATTTGCCGAGAACTCTGCCAAGATGCCGCCTTATATTGCCCTCCAGGTCTTGCTGATTTGCTTGCAGAACAGATGGAGTCTGCAATGAAAAACCTGGATTTGAGGAGAAGCCTCGCTGAGTGCGGGATAGCGCGAGCCGCTGATTTCTCTTGGGAACTTACAGCAACCAGACTGATTAGCAAGCTAGAAGAGCTTGTGCGGATCCATGTCCAGCATTGAAGCAGTGGTAACCTAGCAGCTTCACCCATTCCTGGGATTGGTTGAAGCGACAAGGGGCGAACAAATATGTTCAGAAACGAATGCTTATTGATCACCGGCGGTACCGGCACCTTCGGTAACGCCGTGCTGCGTCGGTTCCTGCAAACTGATATTGGCGAGATCCGCATCTTCTCCCGCGATGAGAAGAAGCAGCATGACATGCGGCTGGCGTATGCCAATCTCAAGCTCAAGTTCTACATCGGCGATGTGCGCCGGCCGGAAAGCCTGCTGGATGCCATGGCCGGGGTGGATTTCGTCTTCCACGCCGCGGCGCTCAAGCAGGTGCCCTCCTGCGAGTTCTATCCCATGGAGGCGCTGCTGACCAACGCCGTCGGCGCGGAGAACGTGATGAACGCAGCCATGACGGCCGGCGTCAGCAACGTCGTGGTGCTCAGCACCGACAAGGCCGCCTACCCTATCAACGCCATGGGCATCTCCAAGGCCATGATGGAGAAGTTGGCCGTGGCCAAGGCTCGGGTGGCGGCGGATCGGGGCTGCACGATCAGCGTCACCCGTTACGGCAACGTCATGGCCTCGCGCGGTTCGGTCATCCCGCTCTTTGTGGATCAGATCAAGGCCGGCAAGCCGCTCACCGTCACCGATCCGCAGATGACGCGTTTTATGATGAGCATCGACGACGCCGTGGATCTGGTGCTGTACGCCTTTCAGCACGGCCAGCCGGGCGATCTGTTTGTGCAGAAGGCACCGGCCGCGACCGTAAAAACCCTGGCGCTGGCGCTGAAACAGGTCCTTGCCGCAGATAACCCGATCAAGGTGATCGGCACGCGGCACGGCGAGAAGCAGTATGAGACGCTGCTCACCCGCGAGGAAATGATCCGGGCAGAAGACATGGGCGACTACTACCGCATCCCGGCTGACAACCGCGGCCTGAACTACGACGCATATTTCACTCAGGGCCTGGAGCCGCTGTCGCAGCAGGAGGACTACAATTCCCATAACACGCGCCAACTGAGTCTGGACGAGATGGCGAGACTGCTGCTCACGCTGGACGACGTTCAACGGGAACTGGCTAACAGGCAATCCGAAATTTGAGAGGCGTATGAACATCCTCGTAACTGGTTCGAAAGGTTTTATTGGCAGCAATCTCCTGGTCTGGTTGAGAAAAATGCCGGACTATCGGGTGTTCGAGTTCAACCAGAAGAACACCCAAGAGGAGTTAACTCGATCACTCAATGAGACGGACTACATCATTCACCTGGCCGGTATCAATCGGCCGCAGTCCGTCGATGAATTCACGACCGGCAACGTGGATCTCACCGCCCGCATTTGCCAACACCTCATCGCCCTGGGCCGTCCGACGCCGATTCTGCTCTCATCGTCCATCCAGGTCGATTTGGACAATCCTTATGGGGTGAGCAAACGCCAGGCCGAGCAGGTGCTGGCGGATTACGCGGCGCGCAGCGGCGCGGCCGTGACGATCTTCCGCCTGTCCAACGTCTTCGGCAAATGGTGCCGGCCCAATTACAACTCGGTGGTCGCCACGTTCTGCCATAACATCGCCCATGACCTCCCGATCACCATCTCCGATCCGGCGCGGGAAGTGCCGTTGGTGTACGTGGACGATGTGGTGGAAGCGTTTTTGGCAGAGGTCAGGAGTCAGGAGTCAGGAGTCAGAGATCAGAGGTCAGAGGTCAGATATCAAGAGGCGCGGCCCATCTATACGGTGACGTTGGGGCGGTTGGCGGAGTTGATTCGATCGTTCCGGGAGAGTCATCACAGCCTGGTTGTGCCGGATTTCAGCGATCCGTTCGTCCGCAAGCTCTATGGCACGTTTCTTTCGTACCTGGAGCCGGGCGATTTTGCCTACAATTTGACTCAGCGCACGGATAACCGCGGGGCGTTGGCTGAATTCGTCAAGTCGCCTCCCTTCGGGCAGATTTTCGTCTCGCGCACCAAACCCGGCATCACCCGCGGCAACCACTTCCATCATACCAAGACCGAGAAGTTCCTGGTGTTGGAGGGCGAGGCGATCATTCGGTTCCGGGATATCAGAGGTCGGCGATCAGAGGTCAGCGGTCAGGAGTCAGAGGTCAGAGATCAGGAGTCATCAGAGGTCATCGAGTATCGGGTGTCGGGGCAGGATTTTCGGGTGGTGGACATCCCGACCGGGTACACGCATTCGATCGAAAACGTCGGCCCGGGTGAGCTGGTCACGCTGTTCTGGGCCAGTGAGGTCTTTGATCCTGGCCGGCCGGACACCGTCTGGGAGGAAGTCCTGTAATGAAAGTTGCCACCATCGTCGGCACCCGGCCGGAGATCATCCGTTTGTCCCGGGTGATGGCGGCACTGGATCGCTACGTCGAGCACCTGATCGTCCACACCGGCCAGAACTACGACTACGAGCTGAACCAGATCTTCTTCGACGACCTGGAAATTCACAAGCCGGATTTCTTCTTGGAGGCTGCAGGCGCCACTGCCGCCGAGACCATTGGCCTGGTGATCGCCCGTTCCGATGCTGTACTGCGGCAGATTCAACCAGACGCCATCCTGATCTTGGGCGACACCAACAGTTGCCTGGCCGCCATCGCCGCCAAGCGGTTGAAGATCCCCATTTTCCACATGGAAGCGGGCAACCGCTGCTTCGATCAGCGCGTGCCGGAGGAGATCAACCGCAAGATCGTTGACCATATCAGCGACATCAACCTGCCCTACTCGCAGATCTCGCGCGAATACCTGCTGCGCGAGGGCTTGCTGCCCGATCGGGTCATCGTCACCGGCAGCCCGATGTACGAAGTGCTGCACCACTACCTGCCCAAGATCGAGGCCTCGGACGTGTTGGCGCGGCTGGGGCTGGCGCCGCACGAATACTACGTGGTGAGCGCCCATCGCGAGGAAAACGTGGATGCGCCGGAACAGTTCGCCGGTTTGGTGGATGTGCTGACGCACTTGTCTGCGACTGGCCGCCGCGTGATCATGACCACCCACCCGCGCACCCGCAAACGCATGGAGGCTGAGGGGGTGGCTCTTCCGCCGCAGGTCGAGCTGATGAAGCCGTTTGGCCTGCTGGACTACGTCAAGCTGCAGAGGAATGCCCGCGCCGTGCTTTCCGACAGCGGCACCATCACCGAGGAATCGTCCATCCTGAATTTCCCGGCGCTGAACATCCGTCAGGCGCACGAGCGACCAGAGGGGATGGAGGAGGGCGCGGTGATGCTGGTGGGGCTGCAATGGCAGCGGGTGGCAGAGGGATTGGCCATCCTGGAGCATCAGCCGCGCGATGATCAGCGCCTGCTGCGAATCGTCGGTGACTACAGCGCGCCCAACCTCTCAGAGAAGGTAGTGCGGATCATTCTCAGCTATACCGACTACGTCAATCGTGTGGTGTGGCAGAGGACGACGTGAAGATGACATCGAAGAATTCATTTCAACAAGTCAGACTTTGGATGATTTCGGAGGTTTATTATCCGGAAGATACAGGAACCGGCTATTATGTGACGGGGGTGTCACAAGGATTGGCGTGGCTTTTTGATGTGCGCGTCCTGTGCAGCCAACCCACTTATGCCGCACGCGGCACTGTTGCACCCTGGACTGAAATCTATCGCGGTGTACATATCGAGCGATGCCGGGCCACGACATTCAACAAGGATGTATTGATCTTGCGATTGGTGAACGTGTTGACAATCAGTCTGTCGCTGTTCTGGAAAGCCCTATTGAGAATTCGCCGACATGACGTAGTTCTTGTGGTCACGAACCCCCCTCTGCTGCCGTTTGGTATTGCAGCCATCTGTCGTTTGCGGGGCGCCAGATGTATTTTGCGCGCGGATGACGTCTATCCGGAGATAATGACTGCGACCGGCCTGGCGTCTCCTGGCAGCTTAACGGTGCGCAGTCTATCTGTTTTGACCAAACGTCTTTATCGGAATGTGGATCGGATTGTGGTGCTGGGGCGTGATATGGCACAGTTAGCTAAGAAGAAGATGGGTGACGTCGCGAAGCAGATCGCAATCATTCCGATTTGGGCCGATCTGGAGCTGGTCAGGCCTTCCCCTAGAGAGAGCAATTCATTGCTGCACGAACTTGACTTGGTGGACAAATTCGTCGTGCAATGCGCAGGAAATATGGGGCGAGCACAAGGGGTCGAAAACATGCTGAAAGCCGCGCAGCTTCTGAAGGCCGAGCGCGATATTCACTTTCTCTTTATCGGAGCGGGTGCCAAGAGACAATGGATGGAGGAAGAGATCCGGCGCCAAGGGCTCAATAACGTGACCCTCCTAAGTCAACGACCTCGATCTGATCAGCCCGTCTTTCTGAATGGTTGTGACATAGCGATGGTTTCGCTCGTGTCAGGTATGACTGGAGCTGCCGTGCCGAGTCGTCTGTACAACATCATGGCTGCTGGTAAACCAGTATTGGCTATCGCCAACCTTGAATCAGAACTATCCCAGGTCGTTCAAGAAGAGCAAATAGGTTGGAGTGTGTTGCCAGATCAACCTGAGAAGTTGGCTGAGATAGTTCTGGAGGCGAAGTCGAATCGTGAGTTGCTTCTCCGCATGGGCACACGTGCTCGACACGTCGCTGAAGCAAAGTATACGCCAGATCGCGTCATCAACGCCTATGCTGAGTTGGTAAGCGATGTTTGCGGTCGTGCACAATGACTAGGTTCGGCCTTTTGCAGCAATGCTATGATCTGGTTCCGTGGCGATGTTAATGGATGACAGATAGTTAGTCGCGAATGGCTGACGATCCATGGCAACCTGACTGCAACGGCTATGCTGTTGGATTTCGCGGCATCGATGTTTGCATATGTGGGTGTCGGTGATCTGCGCCGTTGCACCACGGATTAAGGGCAACTTTAGCCGGCTACTTAAATTGCTGGCGAAGTGAGGTTGCCCCCATCCTCCGCGAAGCCCGCGCCCATTCGTCCTTGCCACTGGGCCGGGCTTCTTTATGCCCTTCCCCACCGCCGTCGCCCGGCATCGCCACGACGCCGCACGCCTTGGCGAATAGGGCCTCTCCGCTCCCCCTGGTGTATACTGTCCACCGTTCCACCAGGACGAGGTCGTCCGCCCGGAAGTGATCGGGAAACCGATAGCGATCCCCCCGGCTGCAACTGCTGCGATGCCAGGCGCGCCGCCTGTCCCATCATCGCGGCGCGCCGCTTCGACCGCACCGCGCTGGCGGCAAGCGCCTTCATCCTGGCCTGTCGCCCAGGGCGGCCGTCAGCCGGGCCTCCCCCACCATGCCTTCGCCTGCACTTGTGAACGACTTGATGGCTAACGACGCCCAGGAATGGTTTGCCTGGATCGCGCTCGGCTTTGGCTCGTTGATCGCCTCGGCCACCTTCATCCTTCTCATCCGCCGCTGGCGCAGCGTGCTCAACCTGCTCGACATCCCCGGCCAACGCAGCTCGCACGTGCAGCCCACCCCGCGCGGGGCCGGCGTTGCCATCGTCGCCTGTGTGGTGCTGGGGCTGACCACGGCCGCCATCTATGCTCCGACCCAGTTCTACCGCCCGTGGCTGTTCTATCTGTTCGGGGCCTTGCTGGTGGCCAACGTCAGTTGGCTCGACGACATCCGCGGCGAGCCGGTCTGGCTGCGCTTCCTCATCCATTTCCTGGCCGCACTCATGTTCATCACCGGCGGCGGCTATCTCATCGCCTTCCAGGCGCCGCTGGTGGGGCGTCTGCACCTGGGCTGGCTGGGCCTGCCGCTCACCGCGCTCTGGCTGGTCGGTATGACCAATGCCTACAACTTCATGGACGGCATCGACGGGCTGGCCGGCAACCAGGCCCTGATCGCCGGCGTGGCCTGGTTTGGCATCGGCGTCTTCACCAATCAGACCGCCCTCGTCGTCGTGGCCTTGCTGCTCGTCACCAGCACCCTGGGTTTTCTGGCCCACAACTGGCCGCCTGCCAGCATTTTCATGGGCGACGTCGGCAGCGCCTTCCTCGGCTTCACGCTGGCCACCATCGCCGTCATCGCCGGTGGCATCGATGCCCGCCTGCCGCTGATCGGCGCCCTCTTCATCTGGCCGTTCATCTTCGACCCCATCTTCACCATCCTCAGCCGCCTGCGCCGCCGCGAGAACATCTTCCAGGCCCA
Organism: Caldilineales bacterium; assembly: GCA_019695115.1. Lineage (GTDB taxonomy): Bacteria > Chloroflexota > Anaerolineae > J102 > J102 > SSF26. The sequence goes on from JAIBAP010000022.1 coordinate 57,907, forward strand.
TCGCGGTCATCTCTATCAGCGCCTGGTCATCGGCGGCTATAGCCATCGTTTCGTCACCTTGCTCTACTCCTATCTGGCCTTGAGCGGCGTTTTTCTGGCTTGGGCATGGTTCCTACGGATTCCCGGCAGCGAGGCTGCTATCGTTGTCCTGATGCCGCTCATGGCCGCCTCGCTCTGGGGATTCGTTGTCCGACACGAGCGGCGGCTGGCGGCGCAAGCGCGCCCGGCGGCAGCCGAGCCGGTCGAGAATCAGCCCGAGACATGACCTCGTCTCGCCCTGTCTTCTTTCTCACAGGCGTCCTTGTTTATGACTGCTCTCCGTAACCGCCACCTCTTCATCTCCGACCTTCTCCTGCTGGCGGCCGTCGCCTACGTCAGTTTCGTCTTGCGGCTGGATCGGTGGGAGATCGACCTCTACTGGCTGGGCCTGGCGGTCTTCACGCTCGCCAGCGTGATCGTCATCCCGCTCATCTTCCAGCGCCTGGGCATCTACTCGCGCTTCTGGGCCTATGCCTCGATCGACGAAGTCCTGCTGTTGGCGGGCGGGGTCACGGTCGGCGTGTTGTTGGCCAGTCTGATCAGCTTTGGCGTCGTCTTTGCCGGCGTCTTCCCCATCTACATCCCCCGCTCGGTGCCCTACATCTTCCTGTTGCTGGCCATTGCCGCCACGGCCGGGCCGCGGTTGTTGGTGCGGGTGACCGCCGGCTATCGCGGTCGCCGCAGCGGGGCGCGCGCCGCTGCCACACCGGTGGCCATCATGGGGGCCGGGCATGCCGGGGTGATGATCGTGCGCGAGTTGCAACGCAACCCCCAGCTGGGCCAGCGCGTGGTCGCCTTTTTCGACGATGACCACAGCAAACGGGGCATGAAGATCAGCAACGTGCCGGTGATCGGCAACCGCCAGGCCATCGCCGCCGCCGCCGCCCGCTATCGCTTCAAGCGCGTGATCATCGCCATGCCCACCGCCCCCGGCCGAGCCATCCGCGAGATCGTCGACATCTGCGAGAAGGTCGGGGTCGAGCCAAAGATCATCCCCGGCATCTACGAGCTGCTGGATGGCAAGGTCAGCATCAACCAGTTGCGCGATATCGACATCGAAGACCTCCTGCGCCGCGACCCGGTGCGCACCGATATCGAGGCCGTGCGCCAGCTGGTGCGCGGCAAGCGCGTCCTGGTGACGGGCGGCGGCGGCTCCATTGGCGGCGAACTGTGCCGTCAGATCTGGCGTTGTGAACCGGCGCAACTCGTCCTTTTGGGGCATGGCGAGAACAGCATCTTCGATATCCACAACGAACTGCTCGGGCTGGAACTGAAGATGCACCCCCCTCGTCCCGACGGCAGCGCGACCACCGCCGCCCCACCGACCAGCGACCACCGACCACCCCCTACTCGTACCAGCGCGCCTCCCTCCCGCCTCGCGCCCGTCATCGCCGACATCCGTTTTGGCAGCCGCGTCCTGCGCGTGTTCGAAACCTATCGTCCCGAGATCGTCTTCCACGCTGCCGCCCACAAACACGTTCCCCTCATGGAACTCAACCCGGCCGAGGCCATCACCAACAACGTCCTGGGGACGCAGAACCTGCTGGCCGCGGCGCGGGCCGCCGGCGTCGAGCGTTTCGTCATGATCTCGACCGATAAGGCCGTCAACCCCACCAGCATCATGGGCGCCAGCAAGCGCGTGGCCGAGCTGCTGCTGCACCAAACCGCTGCCCAAAGCGGCCTGGCCTATGTGGCGGTGCGTTTCGGCAACGTCTTGGGCAGCCGTGGCAGCGTCGTCAACACCTTCAAACGCCAGATCGCCGCCGGCGGGCCGGTGACGGTCACGCATCCCGACATGGAACGCTACTTCATGACCATCCCCGAAGCTGTGCAACTGGTGCTCCAGGCGTCGGTGATGGGCAAAGGCGGCGAGGTCTTCGTCCTGGACATGGGCGAACCGGTCAAGATCGTCGATCTCGCCCGCGACCTGATCGAACTGTCGGGACTGGAGGTGGGCAAGGACATCGACATCGTCTTCACCGGCGCCCGGCCAGGCGAGAAACTGTTCGAGGAACTGTTCCTCGGCGGCGAGGACTACACCCGCACCCAGCACGACAAGATCCGCATCGCCGTCAACGCCAGCACCCTGATCCCGGATGGCCTGGACGAGGCCGTGGCCGCCCTTTCGGCGGCCGCCGGGCGCAACGATGGCGACGCCATCCGCAAGCTGCTGCACAACCTGCTCTCCGAGTATCGACCTGCTGCCGGCGACCCCGCCAACAGCCCTGGCCGCGGCCCCGATTCGCCCCCCGAACCGGGCAGCGTCCTCCTCCCCACCTCCGCCCACCTCTCCCCCACCTGACCCCGCCCCCTGATTACTGCCCACTGCCCACTGCCCACTGCCCACTCACCACTGACCACTGACCACTGACTACTGCTCCCCACCCTGGTTCCCCCCCCCCACCGATCGCAACCAGACGGCAACCTGGTTACAGCAAATCGAGACCCAGGGCCTGGGGCCGCTTGCCTACCGCTGGGCGTCGCGTCCGGGTGCAGCCCCGCCCCCGCCTGAGGTGTTGGCGCGGCTGTCCGGCCTCTACACCGAGAGCATGGCCGCCTGGCTTCACCGCCGGTCGGGACTGCTGGCCCTGCTCGATATCCTGGCCGAGCCGCCGGCCATCCCGGTCATCGTCCTCAAGGGCATGGCCCTGGCCATCTCGCTCTATCCCGACCCGGCCCTGCGGCCGATGAACGACATCGACCTTCTCGCCCCGGCCGACCGTTTCGAGGAAGCCGTGGCGCGTCTGCTCGGGCGCGGCTACCGCTTCGGCGCCCACGAGTTGGCGCCCGGATTTGTGGCCCGTTTCAGCCACCACGCTGTCTTGATCGAGCCTGAAACCCGCCCACCGCTTCAGATCGAGCTCCACAAGACCTTGCCTTTCCTGCCCGCCCCGGCCGCTGCTGCGGTGATGACCTGGTTCTGGCAACGGCAGCAACAGCATATTCTGGCTGGCTTTCCCATCGCCGTCCTCGACCCCACGGCGCAACTCCTTCATCTGGCAGTCCACCTTTCCTATCAACACGCAGGGGTCCAGGCGCTCTTGATCTGGCAACACGACATCGACCTGCTGTGGCGGCGATTTGGCGGTGACATCGACTGGGAGTCAGTGGTAGCGATCGCACAAGTCGCCAGGTGGGAAGCCGGCCTCTCCCTGGCCTTGAACACCACGGCCAACCATTTCGGCTCTCCGCTGCCCGCGCCCGTCCTCGCCTGGCTTTCGACGCCTCAGCAGCAGCTTTCCGGCTACCAAACTGTTCGCCGATTGGGCGCTCATGCCACGCGCAGCCTGGGGGTGGGCGAGACTCTGCGCTTTTTGCCTCGCTGGCAGTGGCCCGCCTATCTCCTTGCCTACCTGATCCCCTCCGCCGCCTTCATGCAAGATCGCTACCGGCTCTCGCATCCCTGGCTTTTGCCTGTTGCCTACATTTATCGCTGGCTCGACCTGACCGTGGATCTCCTCCGCACGCTCCTTCACCGACCCTAGCAGCCTGCCGGAAAAGCCGCCTGGACACCGAAGCACCACGGAACACGGAACACGGAACACGCAACCCGGAACCCGTTTCACGCCGCCCGTTCGCACGTAGGCGTGCTCACTCCGCTGGCTGATTTACGGAACACGCAACCCGGAACCCGGAACCCGTTTCACGCCGCCCGTTCGCACGTAGGCGTGCTCACTCCGCTGGCTGATTCACGGAACACGCAACCCGGAACCCGTTTCACGCCGCCCGTTCGCACGTAGGCGTGCTCACTCCGCTGGCTGTTTCACGGAACCCGGAACCCGGAACCCGGAACCCGGAACCCCGCCCCCCCATGCCCCTCCTGCGCAAAATCGCCTGGTTCGAGCCATTCTGGGTCCTCCTCGTCGGCGTCCTCTTGCTCGTCCCGGCCCGCTTCCTGCCGCCCGCCATGTGGCCGCAGGTGCAGACCGCCCGCCCCTGGCTCATCGCCGCCCTGCTCCTGTTCTGGCCCGTGCGCCGGCTGGCCTACGGCCGCCTGAGCGCGCCCTCGCCCCTCAACCTGCCCCTGGCCGTCCTCATCGCCTGGCTGCCGGTCAACCTCTGGGCCTCGGCCGACAAAACCCTTTCTTGGGAGGCGCTCGGCTACCTGGCCTTTGCCCTGGCCCTGTTCTTTGCCGTCATCAACTGGCCGCCCTTCCTGGCCGCGCCGCAGCGTCTGGCCTGGTTGCTGGCCCTGGGCGGGGCGGGGATGCTGGTCGCCGCCCCCCTCCTCAGCCGGCTGCTCATCCCCGTCCTGCCCGGCAGCGGCCCCTTCGACGCCCTCATGCAGCGGCTGGCCGATCTGACGCCGGGCGAGGTCAACCTCAACCGCACCGCCGGCGCCCTCGCCCTCTTCCTGCCGTTCTATCTGGCCCTGGCCCTGCGCCGTGACTGGACGCGGCGCTTCTGGCCGCCCCTGCTCTTTTTGCTCCTGGCCGGGGCCACGGCCACCGTCTTGGCCCTGACCCAAAGCCGGGGCGCGGCGTTGGCTGGATCTGTCGGCGCCTTCGCCGTCATCTTCCTGCGTTGGCCGCGGCTGCGACCGGCCACCCCCCTGCTCATCCTCCTGGCGCCCCTGGCCCTGGCCGGCGTCGATGCCATCGGCCCGGCCGCGCCGGCCGCCGCGGCCGGCGCCATCAGCATGGGCTGGGACGGCCGGCTGGAACTGTGGAGCCGGGCGCTCTACATCCTCGCCGACTTCCCCTTCACCGGCGCCGGGATCGGAACCTTCGACCGCGTCGTGCCCATCCTCTACCCGCTCTTTCTCAGCACACCGGGCAGCCCGGTCAGCCACGCCCACAACCTCATCCTCCAGGTCGGCGTCGATCTGGGACTCCCCGGCCTGATCGCCTGGCTGGCCGTGTTGGTCAACACCTTCTTGTTGCTGGCTGGCGTCTTGCGCCAGCGCCAGGATGCGCTGCCGTGGGCTTTGGCTGCGGGCGTGGCCGGCAGCCTGGGGGTCATGTTGGTGCACGGGCTGGTGGATGCGGCCTTGTGGGGCTCCAAACCCGCCTTCCTGCCCTGGCTGTTCGTGGCCCTGGCCGTGGTCGTCAGCCTGCCGCCCTCCCTTCGCCCTGCGCGCCCATCTGCATGATCGACTGGTACGGGCTGTTCTTCAATGCCCTGTGGGTGGCGGGGCTGGCGCTGTTGCTGGCGGCACTGGGCTGGCCGCGCTTCTGGGCGGCTGAGCGCCCGATCTGGGCAGGGCAGGGCTGGCGGCGGGAAATGGATCGCCCCAGCTTCGGGCTGCTGGCTAACCTGGGCCTGGTCCTGTTCTGCCTGGGCCTGGCCCTGAACAGCAAGGGCTGGATCGCCCTGCTCTGGCTGGGTCTGGCGGGCGCGTTTGCGGCCCAGGTCTGGTCGGCAGCGCGCCATCGGGCCGGGTCGAGCCAGGCGGTGAGCACGGCGCCGGCAGGGTGGGCGGCGCTGGGGCTGGTGGTGGTGGGCGCCCTGTTCGTGGCCGCCTACTCGTTCGCCATCCGCCCCTGGATGCAGCCCGATGAGCCGCGGCATTACGAAGTCATCCAGCACAACGCCCGTCTCGCCCGCCCCACTTATTATCCCGACCTCAATCTGGAATGGGAGCGCGAGATCATCGCCGACATGGAAGCGCAGGACTTCTGGTGGTATGGCTTCTCGCTCATCGGCTGGGACCCGCAGGCGCCGCCAGAGGACTTCGCCGCCATCTGGGGGCAGATGTACTCGCGGGCCTTCTTCCAGCAGCCGCTTTATTACCTGCTGGCGGGCGGGCTGCTCAAGCAATGGTGGCTCGATCAACCCCTGTCCATGCAGGTGATCTGGCTGCGGCTGCTGGGCGCCGTCTTTTTCGCCGCCACCCTCTGGGGGGTGTACGCAGCCGGCCGCGAGCTCTTCCCCGACCGCCCCAACCTCACCCTGGCGGCCCTGGCCTTCGCCGCCCTCTGGCCCTCCCACATCGCCGTCTTTGCCGCCGTCAACAACGACGCCCTGGTGGAACTGTGGGTGGTGTGGGCCGCCGTCTTCGGCCTGCGCACCATCCGCCGCGGTGCCAAGCTGGCCGATTTGACGGCGCTGGTGCTCTTTGGCCTGCTTGCCATCCTCACCAAACGCAGCGGCCTGGTCGTGTTGGTGCTGCCGCTGGCCGTGGTCTTGCGCGCCTTCACGCGGGCAGGGAGCCGGGCAGGGAGCCGGGCAGGGAGCCGGGCAGGGAGCCATTGGCGGCGTCAGGTTCTGTGGGCGGTGGTGGCGATGATCGTGGCGGTAATATCTGTGGCCGGGCTGTGGCTGGCCGCCCAACGCACCGGCCGCATCTGGGCGCCGCCCGACTTCCTCAGCTCGCTGGTCAACGGCGATTTCCTGCGCCAGGCCGCCCAGGCCCCCCTCGGCCGCTTCGCCGATGTCATGCTGCGCTCCTTCATGGGCTGGTTCGGTTGGCTGCGCGTCTCCTTGCCACCCATTCTCTACGGGGCCGGTTGGGTGCTCGCCATCGCCGGCGTCGTCGCCCTGCTGATCGGCTACGCCCACCTCTTCTGGCCAGGCAGCCGGCTGGAGCGATGGCAGCGCGCGGGCCTCATCTTTCTGGCCGCGCTCCTGCTGGCCCAGTTCACCCTGGCCGTCGGCAAAGATATCGTCTACGGTTTCTGGCAGGATGGCTCCGCCCCCCAGGCCCGCTATCTCTATCCCGTCCTGCCCGCCATCGTCCTGCCGGCCATGCTCGGCCTCGGCGCCGTGCTGCGACCCCGCTGGCAGCGCCGCCTCCCGGGCCTGGTCATCGCCGCTCTCACGCTTTTCAACCTTTACGTCCTCGGCTTCGTCCTCTACCCGTTCTTCTGGCTCTGATTGTCCCCTAGACGCCTCCTCCCCCTCCTGACGGCAGCCATCGTGCTGCCGTTTCTGCGTTTTGGCCAGCCGCTTTGGAGTGACGAAGCAGCCAGCGTCTGGCTGGCGCGGCTGCCCCTGCGCACCTTGCTTCTATCACTCTGCGACCCCCATCCCGCCGGCTACTACCTGGCCTTGCGCTTGTGGCTGCGGGGCGGCGAAACTGAGCCGTGGCTGCGGCTGTCCTCGCTTCTGGCCGGGGTTGGGGCGGCCTTGCTGGTCTACCTGTTGGGGCGCGACCTGGGCGGCAGGGGATGGGCATGGTTGGCTGCTCTGTTACTGGCGGTGCATCCGTTGCAAGTGTGGTATGCCGCCGAGGTGCGCATGTACATGCTGGCGCAAGTGTTGGGGCTTCTCGGCGTCTGGCTGGGCTGGCGCTGGTTCGACCGCGCTCGCCGGCAAGGGCCGCTCCTCTGGCCCTCGCTGGCCTACGGCGCGGCGATGCTCCTTGCCTTTGGCGCCGACTACGCCGCCCTGCTGCCATTGGCCCTCAGCCAGGCGCTCTGGCTGGCTCGCAACCGGCCCCGCCCGCGGCTCTGGCTGACCGTGCAGACCATCGTCCTGCTGACAGCCGGCGCCCTCTGGCTCCGCCCCAGCCAGATCTTTGCCCTCGGCCACTCCTACCCCGCCACTTTTCTTGCCATCATCCTCCAGCCGCTCGGCCTCGGCCTGACCCCCGCCGCCGTCGGGCTGCTCCTGCGCCTGGGCCTCATCTTCCTCATCGGCGGCCTGTTGGCGGTGGGGTGGGGATGGCCTCGCCTCCGGCCCATCGTCCAGCGCCCCCCCATGCGCTGGCTGATCATCGGCGCGTGGCTCACCCTCCTCCTCTTCGCCGCCATCCCCCGCCTCTACTCCCTCAAGCGCCAACTCGTCATCCTCCTGCCCTATCTGGCCCTGACCACGGCCTGGGTGGTGTGGCGACTCCGGCGCGGGGGGCGGGTCGCGTTGCTGGCGCTCAGCCTGGCCGCCGCCCTGCTGCTGCCCTTGCACCGCCGCGAAGCCTGGGATGACCTCATCACCAACCTGCAAACCCAGGCGCAGGGCGAGACGACGGTGTGGGTGGACGAACTGGCCTGGGCCGGTTTCGACTACTACGCCCGTCGCGACCAGGCCGCCGATCTGCGTCAGCGCGCCGCTCCTTTCCCCGGCCAGAGCCTCCCCTCGCTTTCAGAACTGCGGCCAGATGCCGACCTCTGGCTGCTCCTCTACCCCGACGCCTATCGCGACCTCCGCCACCTCCTCCCCCCCGCCTTCCACAGCCGCTACGAACTGGCCGCCTCGCAGGGCTTCGCCGGCCTCGACCTCCATCACTACCGCCCGCGGCCTCAGCCCATCCCGCCGCCGCCCCCACCCCATCTGACCCAGCCGGAAACCTGGGGCCTTCACCTCCTCTCACCCCTGTCCACTTGCCGCGATCCCGGCTAAGGACGGCAATCGGCCCGTCCGCTTTTGGCGCCCTTCGACGTCTGACCCTTGTATCCGAGCTTTCATCTCCCTGCGCTCCTCCCCTCCGACCCTCCTCGATGAAGCCCACTACCCGCCTTCTCCTGGCTCTTCTCATCCTCCTGGCCCCGTTGCTTGTCGCTCCCGCCGGGGCCTTTGCCCGCGGCCGCGAGGCCATCTCCCTGCGCGGAGGCCAACAGCTTCAGCGCCCCGCCGTCATCTTCGCCCCACCCACGGTTCGCCCCTCGGTCACACCCAGCCTCACGCCTGAAGACACGCCCGAACCCCCGCCCACCGACACCCCCGAACCCCCGCCCACCGACACCCCCCAGGCCCCGGCGCCGACCAACACCGCCCCGCCGCCGGCCTCGCCCACCTCCGCCCCCACCTCGCCGCCGGCCGCCACCGCCACCTCGGCTGCGTCGCCCGCGCTGACGGCCACGCCCACCTCGCCAGGGCCGGCCGCCACTTCCACCGCCACGGCCGTCGCCGCCTCGCCCTCGCCGCCGCCCCCCACCGCCACGCCCGTCTCGCCGCCGGCCACAGCCACACCCACCGCGCCCGGTCGGACGGCCTCGGCAACGACAGGCGGGTCTACACCCGTTGTCACGGCCACATCACCGCCTGCTGCGACCGGAGCAAGCCCGCAACCCTCGCCGTCGGCGGCAACGCCACCGGCCGACGCCTCGCCGTTGCCCAATCCCCGCATCTTCCTGGCGCTCGCCATTGCCGCCACTGCGCTGGCGGCTGGCATCCTCGTCCTCCTCCGCCGCGGATCAGGCACTTGATCGGCGCCCATCTCCTGCCATGATCGATTGGTTTGGGCTGTTGCTCCACAGCCTCTGGATTGCTGGCCTGGCGTTGCTGTTGATCAGCGCCAGCCACGCCTTCTATCGCTCACTCACGTCGCCGCTCTCCTTTGGCGCCGCCTTGGCCCGGCCCCAGGCTGCTGGGCTGGCCTGGACGGGCGGGCTGCTGTTCGCTTTTGGCCAGGCCTTCACCAGCAGTGGTGCACTCTGGCAGGCGACCTTGTGGGCCGCGCTGGCGTTGTTGTGCGGCACCCAGGTCGTGGTCAGTCGCCGCCAGCAAGCCGGCCTGGAACCCGGCCTGCTCCCCGCCCTCCGCGCCTGGTTGCGAAGCGAGGGGGCGCTGGTGACGGGCATCATCGCCCTGGGTTTGCTCCTGGCCTCGCTCTATGCCCTCGTCATCCTGCCCTGGATGCAGCCCGACGAGCCGCGGCACTTCGAGGTCGCGCTCCATGTCGCCCGTCTCGGCAAGCCCACCGTCACCAGCGCCGACCGCGTGGGCGAGTGGGAACAAGAGATGATCGGTTCGATGGAGGATCTGAGCTTCTGGTGGTACGGCTTCTCGCTCATCGGCTGGGACCCTGCCAATCTGCCCAAATCCTTTGCCGAGATCTGGGGGCCGGCCTATTCGACCTCCTTCTTCCAGCCGCCGCTCTACTACACCGTCAGCGGCGGGCTGGTATCGTTGTGGGGCGACGACATCCCCATCACCCAGGCGGTGCTGCGACTGCGACTTCTGGGCCTGGGCCTGTTGGCGCTCAGTCTGTGGGGCGTCTACCGCACCATCCGCGAACTCATCCCCGACCGCCCACGCTGGGCCGTGAGCGTGCTTTTTCTGGCCGCGCTGTGGCCCTCGCATCTGGCTGCCAATGCCGCCGTCAACAACGACCTGCTGGCCGAGACGCTGGTGGTGTGGACGGTCTTCTTTGCCATTCACTTGCTCCGCCGCGGCCCCAGCCTGGCCGCCGTCAGTTGGCTGCTTGCCCTCACCCTTTTCGGGGTCACCACCAAACGCACCGCCCTCACCTCCACCATTCTCGGCCCGTCCGCCTTCCTGCTCTGGGCCTTGGGCGAGGTTTGGAGGCGCCGTCTCCGCCATCGTGGCTGGATCGTCTCGGCCGTTGTGCTCCTGACGGCAGCCACGTTGGCCTTTTTCGCCTTCATCATGGCCCGCGCCGGCCGCCTCGGCCTGCCGCCCACCTTCTGGGCCGACCTGGCCAGCGGCGTCTACTGGCGCAACCTGGCGGCCTTTCCCTGGAGCCAGCAGGCCGACGCCCTTCTGCGCACGTTCGTGGGCTGGTTTGGCTGGATGCGCGTGCCTCTGTTCGAGCCGTTCTACTGGCTGGGCGGATTGCTGGTGCTGCTGGCCCTGCTGGGCCTGGTGCGGCAGTGGCTGCGGGCGCGCACCCTCATGGCCGGCTGGCAAAAGCGGGCCTTCGTGCTCATGGCGCTTGCCATCCTCGCCCAATTCGTCTTCATCATCGGCAAACAAGTGCTCTATGCCGACTGGGCCGGCGATTCTATCTCGCAGATCCGCTACCTCTACCCGGTGGCGCCGGCCTTCTTCTTCCTGTTCCTGGCCGGCCTCAGCGCCTGGGTGCCGCGCGGGTGGCGTCGGCATGCCCTGCCGGCTGGGGTGGCGATGCTGCTGGGCTTCAATCTCTACATCCTCGGCTTCGTCCTCTACCCATTTTTCTGGTTGTAGACCCGGGACGCAGCCTTTCTCACCGCGCCCGGCCATGCCTCGCCTGCTGATCCTGCGTTCGAGCCTTCGTTTGGGCGGCATCGAGCGCCAGCTGCTCGACCACGCCCGGCGGCTGGTCGCGGCAGGCTGGCAGGTCGAGCTGGTCTGCCTCCTGCGTGGGGAGGGAGAGCATCCCCTGGTTGGGATCGCGGGGCAGCAGGGGATCCTGGCCATCACCGTACCTGACCCTGGGCCGCTGCACCCGTGCGCCTGGTGGTGGCTGCGCGCTCGCTTGCAGCGAGCACGACCGCAAATCATCCACACTTGTGACTACCGTAGCGATGTGTTAGCCTGCCTCACGCGTCGCCATTTGCCCTGGGTGGCCGAATCGCACGGCCACACCCAGGAAACCCGCGCCATGCGCCTCTGGAATGCCTGCGATCTCGGCGCGTTACGCCGGGCTGATGCCGTCGTCTGCGTTTCGCTTGCCTGGGAGACGCGCCTGGCCGCTGCCGGCGTAGCCGCCGAACGCTTGCAGGTGGGAGGCAACACCACTGCCATCCTCCCCCCCGGCCCGCTTCCTCCCGCGGTCGACCTGCCGCCCGGTCGTCATCTCCTCTTTGCCGGCCGTCTCTCACCCGAAAAAGGCATCGACTGGCTGCTGGCCGTCTGGCCCGAGCTGCGCCGCCGTTTTCCTGACCTTCACCTCTGGATCGCGGGCGACGGGGCGCGATCAGGCGATGATGCGCCGCCCCCTGCCGGCATCCACCGGCTTGGCTTTCAGCCCGACATCCGCCCCTGGTTGCTGGCCGTCGCCGCCGTCATCGCCCCCTCACGCCATGAAGCCTGGGGCATGACGGTCTTCGAGGCGCTGGCGCTTGGCATTCCGGTCCTGGCTGCTCGCACCGGCGGCCTGCCCCACCTGTGCGCCCAGGCCCCGCACGCCCGGCTCTTCACCCCCCTCAGCCTCCCCGCCCTCAGCGATGGCCTGCAAATGATCCTGGCCCCCGACTTTCCCCGCGGCCCCGACCTGGGCCTGGCCTACCGTTCGCAGCCGGCCTTCGACCCCGCCCGCCGCAGCGACCAGTGGCTGACCCTCTACCAACACCTCCTCCCCTAACCCACCCACCGATCCGCGCATCCCAGCAATCCGCCCATCCCAGTAATCCGCTCACCCCAGTAATCCGCCCACCCCAGTAATCCGCCCACCCCAGTAATCCGCCCACCCCAGTAATCCGCCCACCCCATATCCATCTGCCCACCTACTGATCCGCCCATCCCAGTAATCCGCCCACCCCGCCCACCGATCCGCTCACCCCACCCATCGATGGCTCGCCACCAGGCCCTTTCGCCCACCTTTCCCGGCTCCATCGCCGGCGCCGCCCTGTTGGTGGCGCTGGCAGCCGTCCCCTCCTTCTTCAACATCCAGAGCAACACCAGCTTCGAACCGGACAAGGCGGCGCTGATCCGCACCCTGGCCGCGGTCATAGCCCTCGTGTTGCTCCTCGCTGCCCTGAAGAACTGGACGGCAGGCAACCGGCCACGCTGGTCACAAATCGACGGCATCTGGAAACTGGTCGGGGGGTTGATCCTGGCCGTGACAGCCAGCGCCCTGTTCGGCGTCGATCCTGTCACGGCCTTGTGGGGCAACTACGAGCGGGGGATGGGGCTGCTGGCGCTCCTGGCGGGGGTTGCTGTCATGTGGGCGGCCGCAGCTGCGGCCAGAGCCGGCTGGCTGTGGGCCATCGTCGATGCCATCCTCATCGGCGCCGCCGCGCCCGCCTTCTATGGCTTGGTGCAAGTCCTGGGCTACGACCCCGTGCGCTCGGGCACGGTTAGCTTCGCCCTCGGCCAGCGCGCAGCCGGCAGCCTGGGCAATCCGCTGTTCCTGGCCGACTTCCTGCTCCTGGCCGTCATCCTCGGCCTGGCCAGGCTACGGGTGGGAGCAGGAAGTCGGCCAGGATCGCGCCTGGGTCTGGCGCTCTATCTGCTCTTGCTGGCGGCGGCGCTTGTCGCCACCGGCAGCCGCAGCGCCCTCTTCGGCCTCTTGGCCGCTGTCGTCATCTTCTTTCTCGCCTGGGGTCAGGGACAAGGCCGCCGGGCCATCCAACTGGCCGGGGCGCTGGCGCTGCTGCTGGGCCTGCTCCTGCTCCTCGTCGCCTGGGTAGCGCCCGCTCTCCTTCCCCCGCGCCTCGGCGACCTCTTCGCCAGCGGCGGCACCGGCGGCCAGCGCCTGCTCATCTGGCAGGCCGTGCTCAGACTCCTGGCCGACCGCCCGCGCCTGCTCATCTCCGGCCTCGGCCCCGACAGTCTGGCCCTGGCCCTGGCCCCCTACACACCCGCCGCTCTCGCCCATTTCGAGGTCGACTGGGCGTTTCGCATCCCCGACCGCGCCCACACCCTCGCCCTCGACCTCCTCAGCCAGGTTGGGCTGCCTGGCCTGGCGATGTGGACGATCGTCTGGGCTGCTCTGGGGGCGCGACTGCTGCCGCGACCGTCACCCTGGCGGCGGACCTGGCTGCCCCTCGCCCTGCAAGTAGCCGGGGCAGCCCTCCTGGCCGGGCTGGCAGCGGCATTGGCCGGATGGCGGGCAGCGCCCCTCGGCTTCACCGCCGGCCTTCTTGCTGGACTGGCCGTGGCTCTGTGGCCCCTGTCCGCCCGTCGCGCCCCGGCCTCCTCACTCAAACCCTATCTGTTAGCCGCCCTGGCCGGGCACTGGCTCCTGCTCGGCTTCAGCTTTCCCACCCATGCATCCGACCTGCTGATCTGGACCCTGGCCGGCCTGGTTGCCGCTGGCGATGGCGCCTACCATCCCAAACCAGCGAGCGGCGTCGCCCTCAGCCTGCCGTTTCAGCTGGCGGGCGTGGCTGCGGCCGCGTTCGGCTTCAGCCTCAGCGCCGCCTTGCCGCGCTCGCTTCTGCTCTGGCTGGCCGCCCTCCTCATGCTCTATCTTGTGGCCGTCGTCATGGCGGCCCGGTCGCAACCTGGCCGCGACTTGCCGGCCTTCCTTTTGCCGTTGGTCGCCATCCTGCCGGCCCTGGTTCTCAATCGTTTCAGCGGCCTCCCGGCCTGGCTGGCCTACACCTGGCTGCTGGCATGGCTGGCGGCGCCGGTCGTGCTCCTGTGCGCACCTTCTCGGCGCCGCCCAGCCCTGACCCTTACCACCGCCGCCCTGGCCCTGGCTGTGCTCCTCAACCTGCCGGTCTACGGCGACATCGCCTTCAAGAGCGCCCTCCTGCGCCCCGGTTCCGACTTCACTGCCGACCGCCGCGCCTTCATGCGCCGGGCCTTTGCGCTCAGCCCCTACGACCATGTCCTGGCCGCCGGCATCGCCCCCACCGAGAACGCCCTCCTCACCCCAGCCTCGTCATTCACCGACCCGCAGGCGCAGGAAGTCGCCCGGCTCTACGAAGCCGCCATCGCCAGCCAGCCACTCGCACCCGAGGCGTTGGCCGCCTACGCCGACTGGTTGCGCCAACGCGCGGCCTCCGAACCTGGCTGGGCTTCTCAGGCTCGCACCCGCTTCGAGCAACTGCTGGCGTTCTCGCCCAACGATATCGAGGCCCGCAACCGTCTGGCTTTGCTCAAGGCTGCTGGCGGCGACGATGCCGGGGCGCTGGCCGATCTCGAGTCCCTGCTTTCACTCGACCCCCTGTACGGCCCGACCTACCTCCATCTCGCCTCGATTTCTCGCCAGGCCGGCGATGTCTCCACCGCCCGCCGCTGGCTCGAACTTGGCCGTGAGCGCGTCCCCTGGTGGGACGAACTGCCCCGCGCCCTTGCCGCCCTCGACCAGCCCTAGCCGGTGAACAAAGCACCTGTCGTCACGATCGCCATCCCCCTGCGTGACGAAGCCCCCCGTCTGCCCGGCCTCCTCGACGCCGTCCTGGCCCAGGACTATCCTGCCGAGGACATGCAGATCCTGCTGATCGATGGCGGTTCGCAGGACGAGACCCGCCGCCTGGCCGCGGCCGCCGCCGCCCGAAACCACCACCTCGCCGTTCTCGACAATCCCCGGCGCCTGGCTGCATCCGGCCTGAATCTGGCCCTGGCCCAGGCCGTGGGTGAGGTCTTCGTGCGGCTGGATGCGCGCACGCGCCCGGCCCCTGACTATGTGACCTGCTGCATCCGGGCCTTGACCAGTGGCGGGGCGGATGGGTTCCTGGCGGGCGTGGGCGGGCCTCAGCTGGCGACAGGCGAGACACCCTCGGCCCGCATCCACGCCCTGGCCCTCAACCATCCCTTCGGCGTTGGCTCTCCAGCCTACCGCCGTGCCTCCCGACCGCAGAGAAGTGAGACGATCTACCTCGGCGCCTATCGCACGGCCTGGCTGCACCGTGTGCGCGGATGGGACGAGTCCTTTGCCTTCAATGAGGACTACGAGATCAACACGCGGCTGCGCCAGGCGGGCGCCTGGCTCCTGGTCGACCCCGCCATCCGCTGCCATTACCTGGCTCGCGAAAGCTGCGGCCAACTGGCCCGGCAGTATTTCCATTTTGGCGCCTGGCGCACCGTCACCATTCGGCGGCATCGGGACGCCTGGCGCTGGCGGCATCTGGCTCCGGCGCTGCTGGCAGCGGCGTTCTTGCTGGCCCTGCTGCTGGCGGTTTGGTCGCTCTGGCCTCTGGTTGGGTTGCTCGGCGTCTACCTGGGCCTTGATCTGGCAGTCAGCCTGCAGATCGGGCTTCGTCACGGCTTCTCGGCCGTACCCCGATTGCTGGCAGTCTTCCCACTCTTGCATCTGTCCTGGGGAGCGGGCTTCTGGCTGGGCGTCATTCGCTCGCCCAGGGCCTCGGTGCGCCGCTAACCCTGCCGGGTTTCCCGCCCTGGCGCCGCCGGGCTTATAATGAAGCCATCGACCTCCGTTCCCAGGCATCTCCGATCTCATGAGCCCGACCCCAACCCCCTCCCTCTCCGACCTCAGCGCCCAGGCGCGCACCCTTCATGCCCAACTCGAAAAGCTCTGGGCTGATGAAGGCGTCGATCAGCTGCAGATCTTCCTCGATCCTGGCACGGCCGCCGTCCTGGCCGAGATCAAGCAGCTGAGCATGGATTTCATCCAGCGCCTGGCCGCCCTCACTCACTAACGCTGCCCGGTGGTGGCAGCGTCTTTTCTGACGCCCATGTTCGCCGACGAAGCGAAAATCTACGTAAAGGCCGGCGATGGCGGCAACGGTATCGTCGCCTTCCGGCGCGAGAAGTTCGTGCCGCGTGGCGGCCCGGCCGGCGGGAACGGCGGCAAGGGCGGCGATGTTTATCTAGTGGCCAGTCCACATCACAACACGTTGGGGCATTTCCGGCTGGGTGTGCACTTCAAGGCCGGGCGAGGCGAGCACGGCGGCGGCTCTAACAAACAGGGCGCACAAGGAGCCGATGTCGAAGTCCCTGTCCCTGCCGGCGCCGTTGTCCGTGACGCCGATACAGGCGAGTGGCTGGGCGAATTGTTGGCGGCGGGCGACCAGCTGCTGGTTGCACACGGTGGGCGGGGAGGGCGAGGCAACGCCGTCTTCAAATCGCCTACACATCAGGCCCCCAAATGGGCCGAGAACGGTGAACCCGGCGAGGAACGTTGGCTCCATCTCGAATTGAAGCTGATCGCCGATATTGGCATCGTCGGCGTGCCCAATGCCGGCAAGAGCACCCTGCTGGCCGCACTCACCCGCGCCCGCCCCAAGATCGCCGACTATCCCTTCACCACCCTGGAACCGAACCTGGGCGTGGCGCTTGTGGGCGACAACCGCACCGGGGTCGAGATTGTTCTTGCCGACATTCCTGGCCTGATCGAAGGCGCGCACACCGGGGCCGGGTTGGGTCTGTCGTTCTTGCGCCACGTCGAACGCACCCAACTGCTCATCCATGTTCTCAACGGCCTCAGCCCCGATCCACTGGGCGACTTCGAGGCAATCAACCAGGAATTGGAGCTTTTCAATCCCCACCTGGCCGACAAACCCCAGCTCGTCGCCTTCAACAAAATGGACGTGCCGGAAGTGCGTGAGCGTTGGCTGCAGATTCGGGCTGCGCTCCAGCGCCAGGCCGCGGAGGTCTTCGCGATCAGCGCCGCCACCGGCGAAAACGTACAGCCCTTGATCCAGCGCGCTGCCGCCCTCTTGTCCGAGCTTCCTCCCCCCGCGCCCGCGGCGGAAATCCTACCGCTTCTGGCGCCGCTCAGCGAGGATGCCTTCACTATCGAGCGTGAGGACGGCGCCTGGATCGTCGGCGGCAAACGCATCGAGCGCGTGGCCGCCATGACCAACTGGAACTACTACGAGGCCATCGCCCGTTTTCAACGCATCCTGGAGGCCATGGGCATCCGCCAGGCGCTGGCGCAGGCCGGCGTGCGCGAGGGCGACACCGTCTTCATCGGTGATGTCGAGTTGGAATGGAGTGATGACTATCGCTTCGATCGTTGAGCTGTAATCGTGAAGCCCATCTTAGAGGTATGACGCACTTCGCGAGCGTAAATGACTTGGGTTTCAGCACCATGCAAGTCCTGAAGTCGCTCGAAGTGCGTCGCACCTGAACTGACAGAGGAGAGTATGCGCGCCATCATCTTCCGCCAGCATAGCCCTGAATTCAACTACGAATTCGTTGCCGACCGCCCTCTACCCACGATCGGAGCGGACGACGTCCTTGTTCGCGCTCGTTACTCGGCCCTCAACCGCCTCGACGAGTTTGT
Organism: Caldilineales bacterium; assembly: GCA_019695115.1. Taxonomy (GTDB): domain Bacteria; phylum Chloroflexota; class Anaerolineae; order J102; family J102; genus SSF26. Next base: position 75,410 of record JAIBAP010000022.1, read on the forward strand.
GCGCCGCGGCTGGAAGGGACTCGACCTGGAATTGCCACATGTCCCCGGCTCCGATTTCGCCGGTGAGATTGTCGCCGTGGGCGAAAGGGTGAGTGATTGGCGCCCGGGCCAGCGTGTCAGCGGGAATCCAACCCTGTTTTGTGGCCGATGCCGCTATTGCCGGCGCGGCGATCATCATCTCTGTCTTTCGTTCGGCATCCTGGGTGAGCATGCTCCGGGGGCGTGCGCCGAATTTGTGCGCATCCCTGCCCGCAACCTGGTGGCGGTCCCCGATGGCTTCGATCTCAAATTGGCCGCCGCCGCCAGCCTGGTCTATCTGACAGCCTGGCGCAGTCTGATCGAGGACGGCGGCCTTCGTCCCGGCGAGACGGTGCTGGTGGTCGGCGCTGGCGGTGGCGTCAATATTGCCTCGGTTCAGCTTGCCAAACTTACCGGCGCCGAGGTTTGGGCGGTGGCCGGTGATGCTGATAAGGCCCAGAAGATGCTCGACTTGGGCGCCGATTGGGTGCACGACCGCTCCGCCGAGCCTGACTGGGGCCGGGCAGTCTGGCAACGGTCGGGCAGGCAGGGGGTGGATGTGGTGGTTGACAACGTGGGCGCCGCCACTTGGGAGACCAGCCTGCGCTGCCTGGGCCGGCAAGGCCGGCTATTGACGGTGGGCGGCACGACTGGTTACAAAGCCGAAACACCGGTCAATCTGGTTTTTGGTCGGCAGTTGCGGATTATCGGCAGCACGATGGGCAGCATGGAAGACTGCCTGAACGTGTCCAAACTCGTTTTTTCTGGCGCGATCTCCCCTGTAATCGACAGTGTCTACCCGCTGCCCGCCTACCCCGAGGCGTTGCGGCGGATGCTGGCCGATCAGCATTTCGGCAAGATAGTGATCGAAATCGACTGACCCGCCGCTGGTTCGGCGCCCCGGATTCAGATGGTATCGCCCTCGATGAGCACATCGGGCTGGATGACTTCGATCCCCATCTGCTCCAGTTTGCGGGCAACGCTGATGTGGATTTGTGCTGTCGCCAGGATGACGCGACCAGGCTCGATGCCGGTGTGCTCGGTATAGGTTTTGCGCTTGCGCTCCAGTCGCCGGAGCACGTCCTGCCGGGCGCGGGCTGTGATCTCGACCAGGATGTGGCTGCCGTTGGTGATGACGACGTCGTACTCTTCATCCTCGATCTGCACCTGTCGCACCGTTCCGCCATAACTTTTCTCGATTACCGCCGCAACCACCTGGCGCAGAATATCCTCGCTCATCATTCCCCATCGCTGGCCCAGCGTGGCCACGGCATTGTTGAATTCCTTGCGCAGCATTTCCGTGCGTTCATCGATCAGTGTGCGCAGGTCCGCCACCTCGTGACGCAATCCCTCCTGCCCAGAGCGTAGTTCGTCCTGCCCAGAGCGCAGTTCGTCCTGTCCGGTGCGGAGGTCTGTGACCTCGCGTCGGAGTTCGTCCTGTCCGGTGCGGAGGTCTGTGACCTCGCGTCGGAGTTCATCCTGTCCGGTGCGGAGGTCTGTGACCTCGCGTCGGAGTTCATCCTGTCCGGTGCGGAGGTCTGTGACCTCGCGTCGGAGTTCATCCTGTCCGGTGCGGAGTTCATCCTGTCCGGTGCGGAGTTCATCCTGTCCGGTGCGGAGTTCATCCTGTCCGGTGCGGAGTTCATCCTGTCCGGTGCGGAGTTCATCCTGTCCGGTGC
>JAIBAP010000023.1 GCA_019695115.1 Caldilineales bacterium
ATCTACGACTATTCTAATCCCATCTGTGTTTCTCCCATTTGTGTCATTTCTCATTACTATAATCATATCTTTGTATCTACGACTATTCTAATCCCATCTGTGTTTCTCCCATTTGTGTCATTTCTCATTACTATAATCATATCTTTGTATCTACGACTATTCTAATCCCATCTGTGTTTCTCCCATTTGTGTCATTTCTCACCGCCATAATCGTCTATTTGTATTTCTAACTATTCTAATCCCATCTGTGTCATTTCGGTACTACCATGATCGCCATCATCGACAACTACGATTCGTTTACCTACAATCTGGTGCAGTATCTGGGTGAGCTGGGCGCAGAACTACGCGTTTGGCGGAACGACCAGGTGACGCCGGACGAGATCGCCGCCCTGAACCCCACCCACATCGTCATCTCGCCCGGCCCCGGCACACCTGGCAACGATAGCGGCGTCAGCAACGACATCATCCGCGCCTTCTACCAGAGCACGCCCCTCCTCGGCGTCTGCCTGGGCCACCAGTGTATGGGCCATGTCTTCGGCGGCGTCGTCGCCCGCGCCCCCCGGCTGATGCACGGCAAAGTCAGCCCGGTCTATCATACCGACGACGCCCTCTTCGACGGCCTCCCCAGCCCCTTCTCGGCCACGCGCTACCACAGCCTCATCGTCCAGGAGCCGCTCCCTGCCGACTTCATCCTCACCGCCTTCACCGCCGAAGGCGAAGTGATGGGCATGAAACACCGCCGCTATCCCTGCTACGGCGTCCAATTCCACCCCGAAAGCATCCTCACCGAGGGCGGCAAGCGCATGCTGGCCAACTTCTTGCAGATCCAGAAGCCGCAGGCGCGCGACTGAGCACCCGCCCCACCTACGCCCCCGACACGGCCACCTCCTCCCCCGCCTCGCCGCCTTCGTCTGCCGCCGCCACACCGCGGCCACCCCAGGCCCGGATCACCAACGCCGCCGGCAGCGCCAGCAGCGAAACGACCAGGAAGCTGAGCAGGAAGATCACGGCTACCCCTGCCGCCTGGGCGAGCAACTGGCCCGGCCAATCGGCAGCCAGCCCGGACGCCGCCAGTAGCCCGGTCACACCCTGGCCTGCGGCGCCCAGATACTCCTCGATACCAACGCCGTTGTAGCCCGCGCCGGCCGTGCCATCGGCGAAAATTCCTACCGCCAGCAGCCCGGCCAGCGCCGGCAGCCCGAACGTGGCCAGCACCCCGCCCCGGTCTTGTAGCCGCAGGCGATGGTCGATCAGCCAGCCCGCCAGCAGCATCAGCAGCCCGGCCACGGCCCCCACCAGCAGGGCGGCAGAGGGCGAGAGGAACGGCGCCGCCGCCAACCCCGCCACCCAACCGGCTGCCGCTCCCCGCGCTCCTTGCAGCGCATCGGCGCCAGCGGCCACGAACCAGGTATAGAACAAAGGCAGGGCTGCCCCGCCCGCCGCCGCCAGCAAGGCATTGGCCACCACCCGCACCGCCGATAGGTGCTCCCAATCGGTCAGCGGCCAGGCCAGCAGCCAGCCGGTCGAGCCAACCAGAAGCAGGCCGGCTCCCACCACGGCCAGCAGGGGCAGGTGGACGGGCGGCAATTCCGCCGGGCGGTCGGGCTTGGGCAGACGTTCGAGGAAAACGAGGATGCCCGCGAGCGCGACGCCGCCGGCCATCAAGAACAGCGAGGCGCCGCCGAAATCCACATACCCATGCCCGGCGCCGATATTGAAGCCTAACCGAGCCAACCAGCCCCCACCCTGCACCCAATTTCCGATCAGAGGATAGCCGATCATGGCCGCCAGCAGCCCGAATAAGGCCGTCACCAGGGCCGGCGCGCGGCCGCGCAGGGCCAGCATGGGCAACAGAGCGGCCGTCGTCGCCCAGGGCAGCGTGCTGATCAAGAGCAAATACGTCAACGAGTTCTGCACCGACATGCCAAACCCGGCCCATCCCGCCATCCCCCAGTCGGCGCCCCAGTCGGCGCTGATCGGCGACCATTCCCACACCAGCCCGGCCAGGTCAGGATGATCGACCACCAGCCCGGCGCCGCCGTAGTGCAGGCCAAAGCCCACGAGCACATAGCCGATCACGGCCAGGGCGAAGGCGGCCAGTGGGGTCAGGGCCGTCTGTCTGGCCTCCGACTCCGGCAGCCCGGCGGAAGCGACCAGGGCCACGGCCAGGGGGATGAGGAAGGCCAGGGCCGCCGCCAGGAGGGGCCAGATCGGGGTCAGGTTGGTTTCGCTCATAGCGCGGCGATGATACCAGATGCCTGAGACCGCAGCAAACGCCCCGCCGTTGTTGATCGACGCCATGCTCGGCTCATTGGCCCGCCGTTTGCGCTGGCTGGGCTACGATGCCGACTACCGCCGCGACCTGGCCGACGCCGAAATGATGCGCATTGCCCGGCAGGAAGGGCGGGTGCTGGTCACGCGCGACCGCGAGTTGGCCGGCCAGCGGGGATGGGCCGGCAGCCGGGGAAGCCTCTATCTGGCCGGCGACACGCTCGACGAGCAGGTGAAGACCATCCTCGCCGCGCTCGGCCCACCGCCTGGCCCCAGCCGTTGCACGGTCTGCAACGGCGCCCTGCTGCGGCTCGACCCGGCCCAGGCGGCGCCGCTGGTCCCGCCCTATGTGGCTGCCACGCAGACCGAGTTCGCCCGTTGCCAGCGGTGCGGGCGCGTCTACTGGCCGGGCACACATTGGCCAGGGCTGCAGGCCTGGCGGGAGGATGCAGCCACCGCCAGCACTTCCAGCCTGGAGTCTGAGGAAGGTGAGGAGGTGTAGACCACCGCCTCTCGTTTGGCCGGGTCGTGCGACCGCTGCATTGGTGTGGGTGTTTGTGGGGGGCGGCGTTCGCTGTTTCCAGCCGCCCTGTGCGGGAGCGGCTGGAAATTTATGATTCTTCACGATCATGCGGTAAGGTGCTGGCAATCTAGCCGCTTGCTCTGGCCGCTTGCTCTGGCCGCTTGCTCTGGCCGCTTGCTCTGGCCGCTTGCTCTGGCCGCTTGCTCTGGCCGCTCGCTCTGGCCGCTCGCTCTGGCCGCTCGCTCTGGCCGCTCACTTACGCTTGCGGTTCTGTGTACTTGCGGTTCTGTGTACTTGCGGTTCTGTGGGTTGGCGGTACGGTAGCAGGCATCACGCATCACACATGACCCGCCGCATGACCCGCCGTCTTCCTCCCCTCCTTCTCTTCCTCCTCGGCCTGGCGCTGTATGTGGCCACCCTCGCGCCCACCGTCGTCACCCTCTTCGACGACTCGCTGGAGTTCCAGCTTGTTCTGCCCACCTTCGCCATCGCCCACCCCACCGGCTACCCGCTCTACACCCTTCTGGGCTGGCTGACCACCCGGCTGATCCCCATCGGCGACGCCGCCTGGCGCGCCAACTTCTTCTCGGCCCTGGCTGCCAGCGTCGCCGTCGCCCTCCTCTATCCGGTGGCCCGGCGGCTGGGCAGCGGCGTCATGCCAGCCATCGTCGCCGCCCTGCTGCTGGCGGTCAGCCCGGTCTGGTGGAGCCAGGCCACTATCGCCGAAGTCTACACCTTCCAGGGCTTGCTCACGGTGTTCGTCCTCTTTGCCCTGCTGCGCTGGGACGAAGCCCGCGGCCCGGAGCGCGACCGTCGCCTCATCCTGGTCGCTTTTGCCCTCGGCCTGGGCCTGGCCCACCATCGCCTCACCCTCCTGCTCCTGCCTGCCGCCGCCGTCTTCGTCCTTTGGGGAGGCCCCGGCCTGCTCCGCCGCCCGCGCGCCTGGCTGACGCCCGCCCTGGCCCTGCTCGCGCCGCTCTTGTTCTACGTCCTTCTGCCCCTGCGCAGCGCCACTGGCTCGCTCGACGGCAGTTACGCCCGCATCGGCTTCTGGGGTTGGGTCACGGGCGGCGGCTACAGCGCCTTCCTCGCCGGCAATCCCTTCGGCATCGACCGCGGCTTCGCCGACCTGGTCGCCATCGTCCTGGCTCAGTTTGGGATGCTGGGCGCGGTCATCGCCCTCCTGGGCTGGCCCACCTGGCAGATGCAACCGCGGCGCTTCGCCCTCCTGGGCCTCATCCTCCTGACCGACCTCGCCTTCGCCAGCCGCTACCTGGTGGCCGACATCGAAGTCTTCCTCCTGCCCGCCATCCTCGCCCTCTGCCTCTTTGTCGCCGTCGGCCTCACCGTTTTGTGGGACGCCGTTTCCGTCTACCTGACCGCCCTCGCCCGGCGTCTGCTCCCTTCCGTCTCCCCCCGCCGCTTCGTCGCCGCCCTCTCACTCCTGTTGCTGTTCTGGCCTCTGACCCTCGCTTGGGAGCGCCTGCCCGCCCAGGATCGCAGCCAACCGGCCGGGCTGGCCTGGGGCGTACACGATTTCGGCCTGGACATGCTTGACTATCTGCCCGCCAATGCCCGGCTGGTGGGGCTGTTGGGCGAGATGACCCTGGTCAGGTACTTCCAGCGCACCCAGAACCTGCGCCCGGATGTGCAAACCCAGGCCGCCGACCCCGAACCCGACCGCCTGGCCGCCATCGCCGCCGGTGTGGCCGGCGGCCAACCCACCTACACCACCCGCCCCCTCGCCGGTCTGGCCGAGGCTTTTAGCCTGGGCGCCGACGGGCCGCTGATCCGGGTTTGGCCGGCGGGAGAGGGCCAGGCCGGGGCCGGGCTACAAACGGTCGGGGCGCCACTGACGCCGGATATCAGCCTGGCCGGCTGGGACATCGCCCTTCGCCAGCCTGCCAGCGGCCCGGCCGCCCGGCTGCGGCTTGGCTGGCAGGTCGATGCCCCTCCCCCGGCCGATCTCAAAGTCTCGGCCCGCTTGCTGGCCCCCGATGGCGCCCTCCTCGCCCAGGCCGATGCCGTCCCCGTCCATGATGCCTACCCCACCAGCCGCTGGCGCACTGGGGAGATGATCGAGGACAGCTATGACCTGCCCCTGGCGGCGCTGCCTGATGGCCCAATGACGGTGCAGGTCATCCTCTACCGGCCACAAGATGGGAGCGAGGTGGCCCGCTGGGAGCAGAGCGGGATCGTGCTGGACGGCGGCGGAGTGGCGCCGTGAAGCGCCTGCGCGTCCTCTTCCTCAGCCACTGGTATCCCACCGCCGAAAATCCTGTCGCCGGCGTCTTCGTGCGCGAACATGCCCGCGCCGCCGCCCTGAATGATGAGGTCTGCGTTTTGCACGGGGCCGGGCCGAAGCAGGGAATGGCCGGCTTCTGGCAGATGGAGGAAGAGCGCGACCCGGCCTTGACCGCGGGCATCCCCACCTACCGCGTTTGGCACCGGCCCAAACCCTTGCCCGGCCTCACCAGCTTCCTCTACTTGTGGGCGATGCTGCGGGCAGCTTCCCGGCTGCGTCGCTCCGGCTTTCGCCCGGACGTTTTGCACGCCCACATCTACGAGGCCGGCGTCGTCGCCGTCATTCTGGGCTGGTGGTGGCGACTGCCGGTCGTGATCAGTGAGCATAGCTCTGACTTCCCGCGGCGAAGGCTGCCGCGCTGGCAGGTGTGGAAAGCGCGCTTTGCCTTTGGCCGCGCGACCAGAGTGTTGCCGGTCAGCCAGGCCCTGCAGAACGGCATCGAGCAGTACGGCATCCGGGCGAAGTTCGAGATCGTGCCCAATGCCGTCGATCCAGCCCTGTTCCACCCGCCCGACCGGCCCCGCGCGCCCCACGGCCCGGCCAGGCTGCTCTTCGTCGGCTCGCTGATCCCGGTCAAAGGCGTGCCCATCCTGCTGGAAGCGCTGGCCCGCGTCCGGCGCCAGCGCCAAGACTGGCGGCTCGACCTGATCGGCGACGGCGTCTGCCGGGCCGAATACGAGCAACTGGCAGCCGAGATGGGGCTGAGCGACCACGTCCGCTTTCATGGTCGCCAGAGCAAGCCCGATGTGGCGGCCTGGATGCGCCAGGCCGACCTGTTCATCTTGCCCAGCCTGTGGGAGAATGCCCCCTGCGTGATCGCCGAGGCGCAGGCCACGGGCCTGCCGGTGCTGGCCGCCGAAACCGGCGGCATCGTCGAGATGATCACGCCGGCGACCGGGCGGATGACCCCCGCTGGCGACGCCGATGCCCTGGCCGCCGTCATCGTCGTCATGTTGGACAGTCTTCCCACCTTCGACCCGGCCCTTATCACGGCCCAGGCCCGGCGCTACCACCTGGCCGAAGTCGGCCGGCAGCTGCACGAACTCTACTGGCGATGTCTGAATCCCTGAACCCTTACCATCCCCTCCCCCGCCCGGCCATGCAGCGCGGGCGTCAGGCGCTGGTGCTCGAGCGCAGCCGCGGCAAGCGCGTCTTGCATGTGGGCTGTGTAGATGCCGGCCTGCTGCACGAGCGTTTCGCCCGCGGCGAACTGATGCACCAGAAACTGTCCGCCGTCGCCAGCGAGCTGTGGGGCGTGGATGTGGACGCGGCCGGGATCGCATTCTTGCAGGAGCAGGGCTTCGGCAATCTGCTGGCAGGCGACATCTGCGAGCCAGAGACGCTGCGCCAACTGCGCGACCGCCCCTTCGACCTCATCATCGCCAGCGAGGTGGTAGAGCATCTCGCCAACCCCGGCGCTTTTCTCGAATCCGCCCGGCAGATCATGCGGCCCGGCCACACCGAACTGATCGTGACCGTCCCCAACGCTTTCAAGGTGGAGGCCCTGCTCTGGATGTTGCGCGGGGTCGAGTTGGTGCATCCCGACCACAACTACTGGTTCTCGTACCACACCGCCACCACCCTGATCGGCAAGAGCGGGCTGCAGGTGGGCGAGGTCTATCCCTACTCGTTGCAGCGGTGGGGCTGGCGCGGCCAGGGTCAGGCCGCTGCTCCCTCTGGCGGCGGGGGGACAGTCTCCTCGTCGCCGGCCCGCGGCTTGCCCTTTGCCCGCGCCCTCGGCTACGCCCGTTCGCTGCCCAAACGCCTGTTGGTCTCGTGGCTGTATAGGCGCTCGCCCTTCTTTGGCGATGGACTGATCGTCGTCGCCACCGTCCCCGAATCCTGGCCCAGTCAGCCCGCCGGATGAAAACCGTCCTCTTCATCGTCCACGACTACCCCCCCATCCGCACCGCCGGAACCGAGCGCGTGCTCAAATTTGCCCAACACCTGCCCGCTTTCGGCTATCGCCCGCTCATCCTCACCACCGCCCGCTACGGCAGCCTGCCGGACGACCCGGCGAACGGCATCTATCGCGCCGGCGACCTCGTCCACACACTGTTCTCGCCCTGGCGCCGCCGCTCCCGCACCCTTCCCGCCGAAGCCCAGGTCCAGATCGCCACCCTCGCCAGCCACAGTCTGTTCGGGCGGCTGCGCGACCAGTGGATGGCGCCCGACACCAAGCTGGGCTGGCTGCTCCCGGCCGTCCGCCTGGGCCAGGATCTGATCGCCCAACACCGGCCCGCCCTCTTGTTCTCCAGTTCCCCGCCCGAAACCGCCCATCTCATCGCCCGGCGGCTAAGCCGCAGCAGCGGCCTGCCCTGGGTGGCCGATCTGCGCGATGGCTGGCTGTTCGAGCCGCCCAATCCGGCCCTGCGGCAGGCGGGTTGGCGGCGATGGTGGGAAGGCCGGATGGAGCGAGATGTCGTTGGACAGGCCGCCGCCGTCGTCGCCGCCACCGACCCCATCACCGCCGACCTGCGCCGGCGCTATCCCCACGCCGCGGCCATCACCATCACCAACGGCTACGACGAGGCCGAATTCGCCGGCCTGGCGCGACAACGCCGGCCCGATGGCCGCTTTCTGCTCGTCTACACCGGCTCGCTTGCGGCCAGCCGCGCCGGCACCAGCCCCGACGCCTTCTTCCAGGCCCTGGCCCGCCATCGGCAAGAGCAGCCGTCCACCCCTTTGTGCGTCCGCATCGTCGGCAACATCTCCGCCGCCGAACAAGCCGCAGCCCAGGCTCTGGGCGATATGGTGGAATTCCTGCCCGCTGTCTCTCGTCGCCAGGCCCATCAACACCAGCTCGACGCCGACGCCCTCCTGCTGATCACCGCGCCCGGCCAGCGTAGCGTAGCCACCCTCAAACTGTTCGAGTACATCCGCGCCGGCGCACCCATCCTGGCCCTGGCCGATGACAACGCCGCCGCCGCCATCGTCCAGGCCGACGACCTGGGCATCACCGTCCCGCCCGACGACCCTGCCGCCATCGCCGCCGCCCTCGCCAGCTTGATGCAGCGCTGCCGGGGCGAGAATCGCTGGCCGGGCTTTGCCGCGGCGCAAGCGCGCTACGAGCGACGGCAACTGACCGCGCAACTCGCTGCCTGTTTCGATACCCTGAGATGAACACGATTCGCCCCCGCGCCGCTGGCCCGCCATGACCATGATCCTTTCTGTGGTGATCGCGTCCTGGAATACCGCGCCGTTACTGGCCGCCTGTCTGCGCACGCTCCCCGATGCTGCCGGGACCGTGGCTTTCGAGGTCATCGTCGTCGACAACGCCTCGACCGATGCCAGCGCCGACAGGGTGGCGAGCGAGTTTCCCGGCGTCCGACTCATCCGCAACGCCGAAAACCTCGGCTTTGGCCGGGCCAACAACCAGGGCATCGCGCTGGCGCAGGGGCGTTTCGTCCTGCTGCTCAATAGCGACACCCTTCTCCCTGCCGGCGCCCTTGCCGGTCTGGTGGATTTCATGGCGGCCCACCCTCGGGCTGGGGCCTGCTCCCCAGCCCTGCTCTTGCCCAACGGCCAGGCCCAAGCCTACGCCTTTGGCGATGACCCCAGCCTGGGCTATCTCCTGCGGCGGGGGATCAACCGGCTCGTCCTCCAGCGCCCCCTGCACGATTGGGCCACAGCCATCTCGCGGCCCGTGGATTGGGTCTCCGGCGCCTGCCTGGTGCTCCGCCGCGAGGCGCTGGCCCAGGTGGGCGGCTTCGACGAGGCCATGTTCATGTATTTCGAGGATGTCGATCTCTGTCTGCGGCTGCGGCAGGCAGGGTGGGAGGTGTGGCATCACCCGGCGGTGGGGATCACACACCTGGGTGGGCAGAGCATGAAGCAGAATCCGGCTGCTCAGGCCGCATATCAGCAAAGCCTGCGCTATTTCTATCGCCAACACTATGGCAAAGCGACGCAACTGACCCTGAATCTGGTTTTGGGCATCTATGGCCGTCTCGCCGGCTGACGGGGCCGGCCTGTGGTAGAATGGGCCAATGCAAGCCGCGATCATGTCTGAACCCTCACCCTCCCGCGAGCCATTGCCGGGAACCGTCAAACTCTACGGACGGCATCTCTTCTTGTGCACCGGCGCCGCCGACTGGCCCGCCCACATCGAAGAAGACGGCGGTTTGGCCCAGGCGCTAAATCAGGCCATCCAGGCACGGTCGCAGGCCCTGGCCGTCCCGGTCAAGTTGACGGCCTGCGACGCTCCCAGCGCCGGCCCCGGCCTCGACCTGCTCATCTTTCCCGACCGCATCCGCTATCTGGGCCTGACCGAGGCCGAGTTCCCGGTCTTGATCGACGACCATCTGGTGGGAGACCGCATCAGCAGCCGCCTGCGCTGGGAAGCGGCGCCCGGCTCGTTCATCTTCGTCTGCACCCACGCCGCCCGCGACGCCCGTTGCGGCGAATGCGGCCCGCCGTTGATTCAACGTCTGGCCGCTGAATTGATCGCACGCGAGTTGAGCGAGGCGGTTTATTTGCACCGCAGCAGCCATGTCGGTGGCCACAAATACGCCGGCAACGTGCTCCTCTATCCTCCGGGCGATTGGTACGGCTACGTCGCGCCGGCCGATGCGCCCCGGCTCGTCCAACAGGCCGTGCTCGACGGCCAGATCGTCGCCGACCTCTGGCGCGGGCGCATGGGACTCAGCCCCGACGAAGCCCTCCGTCTGGCCGGCGCGCGCTCGGCCGGCCCCTGAACCCGCGTTTGGCTGAGACGATGGGCGCTTTGCCTGATTTGACGAAGGACGGAGGACGGAGGACAGAAGCCGAAAGCGATTTCCCCACCCGCACCCCGCACCCCGGAACCCAGAACTCGGAACACGCACCCCGGAACACGGAACACGCAACACACCCCACCCCCATGCCCACCTCACCCCCCGCCGACCGCCTGCCCGAAATCATCCGCCGTCTGCGCCTGGCCCATCCCGACGCCAAATGCGCCCTCGACCATGGCAACGCCTTCGAGTTGCTCGTCGCCACCATCCTCTCGGCCCAATGCACCGACGAGCGCGTGAACATGGTCACACCCGCGCTCTTCGCCAGCTATCCCACACCGCGGGCCATGGCTGCCGCCGACCGCGGCGATCTGGAGGAGGCCATTCGCTCCACCGGTTTTTATCGCAACAAAGCCAAACACATCCAGGAAGCCTCGCAGCGGCTGGCCTACGACTTCGATGGCGAGGTCCCGCCGCGCATGGCCGACCTGATCACCCTGCCCGGCGTGGCCCGCAAGACGGCCAATGTCGTCCTGGGGGTGGCCTATGGCATTGCCGATGGCATCGTCGTCGATACGCACGTCGACCGCCTCTCCCACCGGCTGGGGCTGACGACACAAAACGACCCCAACAAGATCGAGCAGGACTTGATGGCCATCACCCCACGCGAGGAGTGGATCGACTTGTCTCACCTGCTGATTTTTCATGGCCGCCGGGTGTGCAACGCCCGCAAACCCGACTGCGGCAACTGTGTGCTGAACGATCTCTGCCCGTCGGCGGAGCTGTTTTGATGAGAGTTGCCAACTTTCGGAAAGTTGGCAACTCTGCTAGGTGAGTTCGACCAACACCGGCAGGTGGTCGGAGGCGATGGCGGCGGGGGCGCTTTGCCAGCGACGGCATGAGCGCAGGTCGGGCGCCAGCGATTCGGATACGAAGACGTAATCGATGCGAAACAGGGGGTCGGGCTGATTGCAGCAGGTGGGGGCGGCCCCCTCGCCCACCTGCGTCCAGGCATCGACATAGCCCGCCCGCAGCACCCGGTTGATGACCTTCGGCTCATACAGACTCAGCCCCAGCCCCTCGACCGTGCGGCGTAGCTCGTCCAGGCTGGCCGCGTCGGGATAGTCGGCGGGGTTGTAGGCGTTGAAATCGCCCATGAGCACATGCGGTCGCGCTCGATCCCGGATCGTCCAACTCAGCAGGGCCTGGGTCTGCGCCAGCCGCACCTCTTCCGATTCAGCGTCCAGGTGGGTGACATAGACGGTGAGGGTGCGGTTGCCGTCGGGCAGAAGGATGCGCGCCTCCAGCAGGCCGCGCGGGGCATGGCCGTTGCTGGGGTTCAGGTGATGGGCGGCGGAGGCGAGGATCGGCCAGCGCGAGAGGAGGGCGTTGCCGAAGCTGCGGCCGGGCCGGTTGAAAGCCAGGGGAAAGGTCTGCGCCTGGCCGAAGACGAAGCCCATCCCCAGCCGCTCGGCCATGATCTCCAGCGCCGGCCTGTCCCAGCCCTTCAGTTTGGCCGGATGATAGACCTCGTTCAGCCCGACGATGTCGGCGCCGCTGGCGCGGATGACCTCGATCGTGCGCTCCAGATCGGTGGCGCCATCGACGCCTTCCCAGTAGTGGATGTTGTAGGTGAGGAGATGGGGCATTGTGTGGCAGGTCGCAGGTGGCAGGTGGCAGGTGGCAGGTGGCAGGTGGCCGAGTTACGAGTTGATTGTTGACTGTTGATTGTTGATTGTTGACTGTCCCTTCCGTTTGGCAGGGGGGGGCGGGGCTGAGTATGATGCCTGCGCCGACTGCTTGTCAACCTGCCGGCGTCGAACCCATGTCGAGGAACATGTGATGAAACAGACTCCCTGGTGGAAAGGCTCGCGCGGCGAGTGGTATGTGGTTGCGCAGGGCTTCGTCTTCTTGTTGGTGGGGCTTGGCCCGCGGTCGTTGCCAGGATGGCCGGCTTGGCCGTCGCCATGGTCGGCGGCAGCGGCCATCCTGGGCGCCGTATTCCTCCTGGTTGGCGGCGCCCTGGCCCTGGCCGGGTTGCTGCGCCTGGGCCCGAACCTCAGCCCGCTGCCCTATCCCAAAGACGATGCCACCCTGGTTGAGACCGGCGTCTATGGGCTGGTGCGCCACCCCATCTACAGTGGCCTCATCTTTGCCGCCCTGGGTTGGGGGCTGCTGCTGCACGGCGGGCTGACCCTCGTCTATGCCCTACTGCTCTTCATCCTCTTCGACCTCAAATCGCGCCGGGAGGAAGCCTGGCTGCGGGCCAAATTCCCCGCCTATGCCGCCTACCAGCAGCGCGTGCGCAAGCTGATCCCGTTCGTTTACTAACAGGCAGCCTGGCTTTTCCCGATGCACGTGAGACGTGAAGCGTGAAACGTGACGATGAGTCGCCGCAAGGAGTACACGCCTCACGTCTTCACGCCTCACGTTTCACGCCTCACATCCTCACGCCTCCCGATTTCGACAACCTATGCCCGAAACCACCGACTTCATCGCCCGCACCCCCTGGCCGCGCACCCGCGAATCGCTGGCCGCCGACCTGCGACAACTGGGCGTCGCGCCCGGCATGACCTTGCTCGTCCATTCCTCGCTCAGCAGCCTGGGCTGGGTGGTGGGCGGAGAAGTGGCCGTCGTTCAGGCCCTGCTCGATGTGCTTGGCCCGGACGGCACCCTGGCGATGCCCGCTCACTCCGGCGCCAACTCGGACCCGGCCCAGTGGAGCCGCCCGCCCGTGCCCGAAGCCTGGTGGCCGGTGGTGCGAGAGCACACGCCCGCCTTCGACCCGCATCTGACGCCCACCCGGCAGATGGGCCGCATCGCCGAGCTGTTCCGCCGTTGGCCGGGCGCAGTGCGCAGCTACCATCCCCAGGACTCGTTCGCCGCCCTCGGCCCCCAGGCCGAGTTCATTACCGCCAACCATTCTCTGGACGACAGCTTGGGCGAAGGCTCGCCGCTGGCCCGCATCTACGACCTGGACGGATGGGTGCTGCTGCTGGGCGTGGGACATGGCAACAACACCTCGCTTCACCTGGCCGAGTACCGGCAGCCCCATCCCAAACGCACGACAAACGCAGCCGCAGTGCTAGAAAACGGCCAGCGCGTCTGGCGCCTGCTCGATAACATCGACCTGAACGATGAGCCGTTCCCCGACCTGGGGGCCGACTTCGACCAGACCGGCCAGGTGCAGGTCGGCCACATCGGCAGCGCCGAGGCGCGGCTGTTCAGGCAGCGGCTGGCGGTGGATTTCGCCGTCAGCTGGCTGGCGGCGCGGGCAGGTTAGCGCCCACGCTCCCCGCGCACGTAGGGCGTGCCCAGGGCGGCCGGCGCACCCAGGCGTTTCTTCATGGCCTCGCGCGAGCCAAGCACCAGGATGAAGATGGTCAGGGCATAGGGCAGCATCTGCAAGAAGAAACCCAGGCGCGAGTTATAGAAGAAGGGATTGGCGAACCCCAACAGCACTTGCGGCCCCTGCAAGTCCAGGATCAACCGCCGCAAAGCGCCGAACATGTAGCTCCCTGCCGCCGCTCGCCACGGGTTCCACTGAGCGAAGATGACGATGCCGATGGCGATCCAGCCCTGCCCGGCGGTGGTCAGTTCGCTGAACCAGCCCGGCGACACGGCCAGGCTGATGGTGGCTCCGGCCAGCCCGGCCAGCACCCCGCCCAGGAAGACATAGAAATAGCGCAAGCGATAGACATTGATGCCCAGAGTGTCGGCTGCGGCCGGATATTCACCCACCGCCCGCAGATGCATACCGGGGCGGGTGCGGTTGATGTAGAACCAGGCGGCGGGCGTGAGCAAAAAGCCCACATAGACGAGGACGTTGTGGTTGGTGAACAGGATCGGCCCCAGGAAGGGGATGGCCGACAGGCCGGGGACGGTGTAGGAGGGGAGCAGCGAAATCGCTCCCGCCTTGCTCAACCCTTCGCCCAAGACCATGCTCAGGCCGATGCCAACGAAGTTGATCGCCAGCCCGCTCACCACCTGGTCGGCCTGCAGGTTGATGACCACGAAGGCGTGCAACAGGCTCAGTAGTCCCGCAAACAACATGGCCAACGCCACACCCAGCCACGGCTCGCTCGACTGGACGGCGGTGCGATAGGCGGTCATGGCGCCGATGAGCATCATGCCTTCGACGCCCAGGTTGAGCACGCCCGACCGCTCGGCGAAGATTTCACCGATGGAGGCAAAGAGCAACACGGTGCCGGTGGCGATTCCAGCCTGGAGGATGACGATCCAATCGAGCATGGGGGGCCTCTTTGATCCGCGAAGGACGCGAAGGGACGCGAAGGGAGGAGAGGAATGGGGGGTGGGTGATCCGCGAAGGACGCGAAGGGACGCGAAGGGAGGAGAGGAATGGGGGTGGGTGATCCGCGAAGGACGCGAAGGGACGCGAAGGTGGGCGTGTGTGTGGGGCGATGTCAGGGCGCGGATGGGGAGGCTTTGGCGCGGCGCCGTGGGTGGTGCATTTCTTCGCTCCAGACATGGCGACTCCATTCCAGCCTGGGCGAAGCGCCGAAATTGATCAGAACGCCGACTTCGATCTGGAATGCCTTCAGATAATTGAGGATTTGCGCCTCCTCCTTCGTTGTCAACCGATCCATAGCCTTGATCTCGACCATCACCGAGCCATAAACAAAAAAGTCGGCAACATAAGTTTTCTTGAGCGGTCGGCCCTTGTACATGATCCGCAGATCCTTCTGCGCCCCGAAGGGGATGTCACGGTCGGCCAACTCCATCTCAAGCGCCTCCTGGTAAACCGCCTCCAGAAAGCCTGAGCCAAGTTCAGTGTGCACCTCCATCGCCGCGCCAACAATGGCATAGACCTCATCCTTTGCCAGCAGTTCCATCGTAGCACCTCCTTATGCTACTGCAAGAAAGAAAAAGAACGGTAAGTGTTTACCTTAGAGGTGCGACGCACTTCGCGAGAAGCTGCTCAAAGTGCGTCGCACCTGAATCGATACAAAGAACGATACCTTTGCCAACTTCCTAACCTTCTTCGCGTTTCTTCGCGTCCTTCGCGGATCAAAACCTACTCCCGTCCTTCGCGGAAGACAATCCGCACGCGGTAGCGCAGGAGGATGCTGCTGGCAATGACACAGAAGAGGATGATGCCCTGGAGCATGCGGGGGATGCCGGAGGGCTGAATCTCACGGCCGGCGAGGATGAGGCCACCGAAGAGGACGGAGACAGGGATCACGGCCAGGGGGTTGAGGTTGGCCAGCCAGGCGATGATGATGCCGGTGAAGCCGTAGCCGGGCGAGATCGCCCCTTGCAGCCGGTGGACGACGCCGGCAATCTCGGACATGCCCGCCAACCCCGCCAGCCCGCCCGAAAGCATCATCACCAGCACCGTGTTGCGGACGAGATCGACGCCGGCGTAATGGGCGGCGCGGGGGTTGTCGCCGATCAGCCGGATCTCGTAGCCCCAGCGGCTGCGGTTGAGGATGAACCAGGCCAGGATGGCCGCAATCACGGCCAGGATGAAGCCCAGGTGCAGGGTCAGCCCGCCCAGGCCGGGAAAACGGGCGGCGTAGTCGGTCAGCCGGGGCATCCAGGCC
Source organism: Caldilineales bacterium (assembly GCA_019695115.1). Lineage (GTDB taxonomy): Bacteria > Chloroflexota > Anaerolineae > J102 > J102 > SSF26. Next base: position 15,379 of record JAIBAP010000023.1, read on the forward strand.
GTCTTGGGAAACACCGGCGTCATCTGAAACCCACCCTCGCTCCAGGCCCCGAACACCCAGTACAACACCCACGAAAGGGCAATGTAATTGAGCATCAGCGTGGTGATGATCTCGTTCACATTCAGCCGGGCCTTGAGGATGCCGGGGATGAAGCCCCAGAAGGCGCCGCAGGCGAAGCCGGCCAGCATCATCGCCGGGAGCATGAGGATGCGCGGGGTTTCGGGCGGCAGGATGGGGAAGAGGACGACGGCGCTGGCGCCCCAGGCCCCCATGTAAAACTGGCCCTCGGCGCCGATGTTCCACAGCCGCATGCGAAAGGCCAGCGCACAGGCCACGCCGACCAAAATCAGCGGCGTCGCCTTGACCAGCGTATCGTTGATGACGCCGAGGCTGCCGAAGGCCGCCTTGAGAATGTGCTGATACGAGCGCAACGGCTCGCCGCCGGCCAGCCACAGGATAATGCCGCCGATCAACAAGGCGAGACCGACGGCGCCGATCGAAAGGGTCGCCGGCAGCCAGGCGGGGGTCTGCATCCGCGGCTCGACGCGGATGGCAATTGGGAAGCGGCTCTTGCGAACGCTTGAAGTGCTTGCCGTCATCATCTTCTCCTTGTCATCCAGCCGTCTTATCGCCGACATTCATCCCGCACATCATCAAGCCGATCTCGGCCAGCGATGTGTCTTCAGGTTTGACCACGCCCATGATCTGGCCCTCGTACATGCCCAGCACCCGGTCGGAGAGGGTAAGCAACTCCTCCAGCTCCTCGGAGATGAGCAGGATGGCCGTTCCTCTTGCTCGCTCATCGAGCAAGACGCGGTGCACCGACTCGATGGCGCCCACATCCAGCCCCCGTGTGGGCTGCACAGCCACGATCATCTTGGGGTGGGCGGTCATCTCCCGTGCCAGGATGGCCTTTTGCAGGTTGCCGCCCGAAAGCAGGCGCGCTTGCACATCCACTGTCGGCGCGGCAATGTCATAGGCCATCTTCAGCTCCTGCGCCTGCTGGCGGATGGCGGGCCGGTTGAGCACCCACCCGCGGGCGATCGGCGGCTTGCGGTAGCTCTTCATGATCAGATTCTCGGCCAGACTCAGGCCCGGCGAGCTGCCGACATGATTGCGGTCTTCGGGCACATGCGAGACCTCGCGGGCAATGGCCATGCGCGGGGAATGATTGCTGATCTCCTCGCCGTTGATCGACACCCTACCGCCGGTGCACTTGCGCAGCCCGGTGATCACCTGCGCCAACTCGCTCTGGCCGTTGCCCGCCACGGCGGCGATGCCGACGATCTCGCCGGCGCGCACCTGCAACGAAAGATCCTTCAGCGCCGGTAGCCCGCGGTCGTTCTGCGCGCTTACATGCTCCACATCCAGCACCACCGGCCCGATGGTGGAAGGCGGCTTCTGGAGGGTGAACACCACCTCGCGGCCCACCATCAGCTGCGCCAGGTCGCGTTTGGTCACACCCTCGGTCGAGACCCCCGCCGCCGTAACCTTGCCCTGCCGCAACACCGTCACCCGGTTGGCGATGGCTCGCACCTCATCCAGCTTGTGGCTGATGAACACAATCGAATGCCCGCTGGCCACCATCCCGCGCAAAGTCACGAACAACTCCTCCACCTCCTGCGGGATGAGCACCGCCGTCGGCTCGTCCATGATCAGCACACGGGCGCCGCGGAAAAGCATCTTCAGGATCTCCACCCGCTGCTGTTCGCCCACCGAAAGCTGCCAGATCTTGGCCGTGGGGTCCACCTTCAGGCCATATTTGTCTTGCAGCGCCCGGATCTCGTCATCCAGCCGGGCCATGTTCATGTAGAAGCGGGGATGGTTCAGACCCAGAAGGATATTCTCGGTCACAGTCTGCGAGGGCACCAACATGAAATGCTGATGCACCATCCCCAGCCCGGCGGCGATGGCATCGCGCGGGGAATGAAAATCCTTCCGCTGCCCCTTGACAAAAATATCCCCCGCATCCTGTCGATACAGCCCGGCCAGGATATTCATCAATGTGCTCTTCCCCGCCCCATTTTCTCCCAAGAGGGCATGAACCTCGCCCTCGCGTAGGTCGAAATCGACGCCATCATTGGCCAGCACACCCGGGAATCGCTTGGTGATGTTGACCATCTCGACGGCTTTGGTCGCCGGACTGCGCTCGCTATCGGGCATGATGTCCTCGCCGGTAAACGGAACGAACAGGAAAGAACAACGACGCCGCGCCGGTTGCGCGTTGGCGCGGCGTCGTTTAGTTGTGAAGGCTTAATCGCTCAAGGTCCTTCGTCCTCTTCGCGTCCTTCGCAGATCGCTGTTACTCGCTCAGGGCCGGCAGTTCGGCGGTGATGCCATCGGCCCACCAGTACATGCCGGTCTTGCAGCGAGCCGCATCGCCCACCGCAAAACAGTCGATGTCCGCCTGTTCCATCTTGGCGCCGGCCGGCAACACCTCGTTGCCCTTGTTGTCTTTGATCGGCCCGGCAAAGACGTCGAAGCGCGTGAACTCGCCTTTCTGCATTTTGGCCAGGGTGTCCTTGACCATCGCCAGGGTCTCTGGCGGCAGATCCTTCTGGCCGGCGGTCAGATTCTGGCCCTCCATCACGCCGAAGAGACCGAGCGCACCGGAATCGGCGTCGAAGTATTCCCAACCGGGCTTGTAGGAGCCGTCGATCACTTTCTTGGTGATGTCGGCGTAGACCGGCCCCCAGTTCCAGTAGGGGGCGGTGAGGCAGTGCTCGACCTTGCAGGAGCCATACCAGTCATAGGTGATGCCCCACTTGCCCTTGGATTGCGCCACATCGGCCACGGCCGGGGTATCGGCGCCGGTGAAGACAACTTGGGCGCCGGCGTCGAACAATGAGGCCGCAGCTTCTTTCTCGATCACGGGGTCATGCCAGGTGTTGATCCAGCGCACATCCATCGTGCATTCGGGGCAGGTCTTCTTCATGCCCAGGGCGATGGCATTGCCCAGGCGCAGTTCTTCGGGGATGGGGAAGGTGGCCATATAGCCCAATTTGGGGTTGCCGTCCGCTTTGGCACGGGCGCCAGCGAGCATACCGGCCAGATACTTCATATCTTCCATCGCACCGAAGAGATTGCCGAAGTTCGACTCGTTCGACTTATAGCCGCTGATGTGGACGAAGGTCGTGTTGGGGAATTCGCTGGCCACCGTCTCCATCGGATCCATGAACCCAAACGAGGTGCCGAAGATCAGCTTGAAGCCTTTGCGGGCCAAACTGCGGAACACCTGCTCGGAATCGGCCCCTTCGGGCACATTCTCGATGTAGGCGATGTGTGTGTTGGGCACATTCTTCTCGATGTACTCCAGCCCCTCGTAATGCGCCTGGCTCCAACCGCCGTCATCGTGCGGCCCGATCAGCACCATGGCCACATTGGTCATACCACTCATCACATCCGGGATCTGCAGACCGCCCTGCTCGGCTTCGGCGGGTGCAGCGGTCGCCTCCTCGGCGGGTGCTGTTGTTGCCGCCGGCGCGGGCGTGGCCGACTGACAGGCGCTCAGCAGCATAGCTGCCACTACCAGAAGGGCTAACAAGCCCCACAACTTGCTGCGAAACATGGGTTCTCCTCCTTGAGAGAATCGATCGATTGAGTTGAGAACGTACGGACGGGAAAGCAGAAGCATCCCTGCCCGGCTGCGCCACACGGCCGGCGCTGGCGTGGTCTGCTCATCTGCTCTGACAGCCAGAATTATATAGAGCAATCCCGATAGTGCAACTTGGCGAGGGCAGGCTTCCCGCCCTATCCGCGCAGGAAGCGTCCGCGCCCGGCCTGCCCCCGAAACTCGCCCCTCTCCACCATCACCTCGCCCCGACTGATCACCGTCTCCGGCCAGCCCTGCAACTCGACGCCAGCGTACGGCGTCCAGTCCACGTTCTCGTGCAGGAAGTCGGTGGCGAGCGTGACCCGGCGGTTGGGGTCAAAGATGACCAGGTCGGCGTCCTGGCCGGGGGCGATGTCGCCCTTTCGTTCCAGCCCCATCAGCCGGGCCGGGGCCGTGCAGCACAGTTCGACCCAGCGGTTGAGCGAGAAATGGCCCCGCCGCACGCCCTGATACACGCCCGCCAGCCGCATCTCGATCGACGGCACACCGCCCGGAATCTGGCTGAAGTCGCTGAGGCCGCGGGCTTTGGTCGCCCGGTCGAAGGGGCAATGGTCGGTGGTGACGAGCTGCAGATCGCCCGCGGCCAGCGCCTGCCACAGCGCCTCTTGATCCGACTGCGGCCGCAGCGGGGGCGAGCACACGGGCAGGGTTCCCTCGCTGCCGGGGGCGTCGTAGGCGTCTTGGGTCAAGAAGAGGTATTGGGGACAGGTCTCGCCGGTGATGGGCCAGCCGCGCGCGCGCGCCGCCCGGATGCGCTCGACCACATCGGCGCAGGAAACATGGAAGATGTGCAGCGGGACGCCAACGAAGCGGGCGATGTCGATGGCCCGGCCGGCGGCCTCGCCCTCCAGTGGGGCCGGGCGGCTGCGCGGGTGCCAGGGCGGCGTCGTGCGCCCGGCCGCCAGGTTGCGGGTAATCAGCGTGCAGATCACGTCCCAGTTTTCGGTGTGGATCACCGGCTGCCCGCCCACAGCGCGCACCGCTTCCAGCGCTTGCAGCAATTGCCCGTCGTCGAGCCGCAGCCCGTAGGCCATGTACAGCTTGAAACTGGTGCAGCCGGCGGCAAAGGCTTCGGGAACCTGGTCGAGTTTGGCGATCTCGGTTGGGCCGAGGGTCATGTGCAGGCCATAGTCGATGACGACCTGCGGATCGGCCTCGGCCCGGCGCGCGGCCAGCGCCGCCAGCAAGCTCTCGTCTGCCCGCGGCTCCACGAAGTCGATGATGGTGGTCGTCCCGCCCAGCGCCGCCGCCCGCGTGCCGGTGAAAAAGGTGTCGGCCGAGATCACGTCCGGGCCTAGCGGCATTTGCATGTGCACATGGATGTCCACGCCGCCGGGGATGACGTATTTGCCGGCAGCGTCGATCTCGCGGCCACCGCTCAGGTTCTCGCCGATGGCGGCGATGCGTTCGCCGCGCAGACCCACATCGGCGGTAAAGGTGTGCGATGAGGTGACGATCACCCCGTTCTTGAGGATGAGATCGAATGCCATGGCGCCTCCAATCGAAGCAGAAGTCGGACAACTTGGAACTTGCAGACCAGGCTCCGCTACGCCGCGGCGTTGGCCTGCAAGGCAGCCAAAAGCGCCTCGAACTCTTCCCGGCAGTCGCGGCATTGTTCGAGATGCTGCTGCACCAGGGGCAGGGCCTCGGCTGCGTTGCGGCCCGCTATCGTCAGCTCGGCGAAGCGTCCCACCTGCGCGAAACATTCGTCGCAGTCGATTTCGTCGGGACGGGTGCCGGCGACCATCTTCATCATCATCGGCAGCTGATCCGGCGCGATCGCCATCGCCGTGGGGCGGGCGAACCGCGATCTGATCCTGGCAAATAAGCGGCGGAAATAAGCGTTCACGAAGAATCCTCGGCGAACATCGCCAAAATCTCGGCGGACGACAGGCCCTCGCCCTGCAAGCGGCGCTGGAGGCGTTGGCGGGCATCGTACAAGAGCTTGTACAGGGCGTTGCGGTTGGTGCCCAGGCGCTGGGCTGCTTCTTGCAGCGGCATGCCGCCCACCATCACCGCCATCAGCGCCTGGCGCTGCTTCTCGGTCAACTCCTCGCTGATCACCCGCTGCACCGTGGCAACCATGATCGCGCGCATCGCCTGCTGGCCGGGGTCGGGCGCCTTGTCTCTGAGCACGGCCGGGGTGTAGTCAGAGTCTTCGTGCGCGGCCAGCAAGTCTTGCAAAGAAACGTCGTGCCAGCGGCGGCGGCGCAACTCGGTGAAGGCTGTGCGCACGACGATCTTTTGCGCCCAGGTGGTGAAGCGGGCCTCGCCCCGGAACGACGCCAACTCGGCCAGGATCTTGATCATCGCCTCCTGCACGAAATCCTCCAGATCCGCTTCGGTCACGCTGTTCCTGAGCAATGCCTGCCGCAACCCGCGCAGCAAGACGGAACGCAGATCGGCAAGGGCGGCGTCGGCTGCCTGGCCCTTGTTCTGCAACGCCTGGCGCCATTCGTCATTGCTTCGTTCGGGCATGGGTTCACAGTATAGCACCACCCTGGCCGTGATGCACAGGCAGCCTTCGGTGCGGGGGGCCGGTGATGAGCCGTCTTCAGGGCTGGTAGATGCGGGTGTCGGGCCGAAAAGCCGCCCACGAGAACCAGAAATGGTTGACGCTTACGACCGGTTCCAACCGACTGCCGGCCAACTCGCCGCCAATTGCTCGGCCCAGCCCGTCCCACTCGCTGCCGGTCTGCTCGTCGAGGATGCGCTCGCCCTGGCGACGGAAGCTCAGCCGCCGGCCATCCAACTCGGACGCGAAGGCGTTCGCAGCCCCGACATCGCGCCCGCCGGCCACGGCAAAATCGTCCAGAGCCGATGCCGTCCCCGCCACCCAGAAAACGACAACCGCCTTTCCGGCCACCGTGTCGTTGACCACGCCGGCCGTTTGCAGGACGTCGTAGGGGTAGGCGACGGCCTCGCTGCCGCCATCGACGGTGAGGACGCGCGCCATCGGCGGCATCTGCCCGGGGGTGGCGGGGCCTTGATACAACCAGGGGCGCTGATCGACATCGTCGTAGCCCACGTAAGGGTTGCGGCCATAGTCGCGCAGGAAACCCGTCTCGCGCGACAGCACCCGGCCTGCGGGGTAGGCCACACGGAAATCGGCCCAGGCGATGATGGCGGCGGGAAAGAAATCAAGCCGCCGCCCGGCCATCTCGCCAGCGATGGCATCGCCCCCGGCCTGCTGCCACCAACTTTCGGTCTGGCGGTCGTACATGACCAGATTGCTGTAGCGCAGCCGCCCGGTCGTACCGAAGTCCAGCACGCGACCGCCCACGGTGCGCTCGAAGGCGATGGCCGTGTTGCAAAGCGGGCAGAAGGTGACGGTCAAGGCTTTGCCGCCCACGGTGTCGTTGACGATCTCATGCCAGATCAGGATTTGCAGCGGATAGGCGCGGGCGTCTTCCCCGGCTTCCACCAGGATGACCGGCTCCCGATCCTGCAACCAGGCGTCAGCCTCGCCGGCCGAGACAAAGGTTGGCTTGTCGATGGCCGGGATGCCGTCTTTGGGCGGGCCGCCGGAGAAAATCTCGGCGTAGGGGACGGTGTGGCGGCTGAAATCGGTCTTGAATTCGCGGGCGGCGCCGGAAGGGGGCGGCTCTGGCGGGAGCAGCGAAGGGGTCGGGATGCCGGTGGCAGGCAGAGAGGATGGCAGAACGTTTGGCGCGAGTTGCGATCCACCGGCGCAAGCCGCCAGGGACAAGGCGGACAGGACAAGGATGAACCAGGGGAGCAGACGCATAGGATGGGCTCACGACCAGGGGTGACAGCGCTGGCCGCCAGGCGGCGGGTGCGGCACTGACACTGACAAGTTCGGCGTCTGCCATCTTACCCCGCCGCCCGCTCACCGTCGCTCTGCTGTCGGCCTCCCCGCTCTTTCCGCCTCGCCAGCCGGAAGATGAATCCGTCAAGGCGGGGTAAGACGGTCAGAGGCGCCGTTGTCGAAACGGCCACAACGCTTTTCCCACCGTCCCACCGCCACTCACTCACCCACAAGGAGCCTCCTGATGTCAGCCGTTTCCGTGTCCCGTCCTCGTTCTTCTTCTTCCTCCCTCGTCGCCGGCGCCGTGGCCGGGCTGGGCGGCGGCCTCGTCTTTGGCATGATGATGGCCATGATGGGGATGCTGCCCATGGTGGCCATGCTGGTCCGGTCCGAAAACGCCGTCGTCGGCTTTCTGGTGCACATGGTCATCAGCGCCGGCATTGGCGGAATTTATGGTCTGGTCGTTGGCCGGATGCAGCAGACGACCGCGACCGCCGCCCTCGCCGGCGCCGTCAACGGCGTGGTCTGGTGGGTGCTCGGCGCCTTGATCGCCATGCCGCTGATGCTGGGCATGACCAACATGGTCTTGCATGTCGGCCAGACACAGTGGCTCAGCCTGATGGGCCATCTGATCTACGGCATCGTCACCGCCCTGCTGTTCATGCCCCTGAGCCGCCGCTTCTGATCGTCTCCCCCTCAACGCCCGCTTTCTCGCACAGGGCCGGCAGCCTGCCTGCCCGCTCACCCTTATCACGGCGACGGCGAGAAAGCGGGCGTCACGATCCTATGCTCGAAACAGAACACAGGCGCTGCATCGCCGCCAGCGCCTCGGCATCGGCCACCACCGCCAGCACATCGCCGGCCTGCAGCACGGTGTCGCCGCGTGGGATGAGCAATTGACTGCCGCGGCGCACCGAGGCAATGACGCATTCGCGCGGCCAGGCCATATCGCTCACCCGAACGCCTGCGCACGGGGACCCCTGCTCGATCCGCATCTCCTCGACGTGCACACGTCCCATCGCCCCCAATCGCACCTGCTGCGCCCGGTGCCGCACCGCCTCGCGCCGGGCCAGGGCCACATCATAGGCGCGAATCATGTCCGTGCGGCGCAGCACGCCGAGCAGATGCCGGGGATCGTCGCGCGCCACCACCGGCAGGCGACCAACATCGCGCACGCTCATCCGTCGCAGGGCCTCGCCAATCGATTCATCGGGGAAGGCGGTCAAGACCTGGCGTGTGCAGACCTCGCCGACGGTTTGCTCGCCCTGCCCGTCGGTCTGCGCCCGATCGATGTCTTGCACGGTCACGACGCCCGCCAGATTGCCGGCGTCGTCCACGACGATCAAGCCATGCGAGCGGGAGCGCAGCAGCCGGTCAGATGCAGCCGCGATGGGTTCGGACATGCGGGCGGTGGGGTAATCGACCTCCATCACTTCGCCCACCGTCAGCCCATCGAGCACTTCCAGGTCGCGCCCGCGCTCGATGCGCACGCCCTTGCGGGCTAACCCCAACGTGTAGACCGAATCGCCGTGCAGCACGCGCGAGATCACCAGGCTAACGCCCACGGCGAACATCAGCGGTAGGATGATGCGATAGTCGTGCGTCATCTCGAAAAGCAGCAAGATGGCCGTCAGCGGCGCGTGGACGGCCCCCGCCAGCACCGCCGCCATCCCCACCATCGCGAACGCGGCCGGGATGATGCCGAGGCCGGGGAACAGGCGCTCGGCGGCCAGCCCAAATGCCGCCCCCAACGTCGCCCCCAAGAAGAGCGACGGGGCAAAGACGCCGCCGAAGAACCCCGCGCCCAGGCTGAGAGGCGTGAGTACGAGCTTGGCCGCCAGCAGGGCCAGCAACAGCCCCATGGCCAAATTCTGCCCCTGGAGGATGGTCCCGATCGTCTCGTACCCCACGCCAAAGACCTGAGGCAGGAAGACCCCGACGACGCCGACTGCCAATCCGCCGATCGCCGGCCTGACCCATCGGGGCACGGCCAGGCCGTGGAAGAAGTCATGCATCAGATAGAGCACTCGGATGTAGGCAATGGCCACCAGTCCCGCCGCCACGCCCAAAACCAGGTAGAGGGGCAGCTCCCAGGGCGAGCCGAAGGCATAGGTCGGCGTCTGAAACGCCGGCTGAACCCCAGACACGGCCTGCGTGAAGACGGACGCCGTCACCGCCACCAACAAGATCACCCCAAGCGATAGGCTGCCGATCTCACCGAGAATGATCTCCAGGGCAAAAAAGACGCCGGCAATGGGGGCATTGAAGGCCGATGCAATCCCAGCGGCGGCGCCCGCGGCCACCAGCGTGCGCACGCGCTCGTCCGAAAGGTGCAGAACCTGGCCGATCATAGAGCCGAGATTGGCCCCGATCTGCACCGACGGGTCTTCAGGCCCCACCGAAGCGCCGCTGCCGATCGAAAGCACGGCCGCCGCCGTCTTGGCCGGGACCCGCCGGTAACGCAAGCGGCCGCCGGCAAGCGCCGTCGATTCGATGATCCCGGCCACGCCGGCATGGCGTTCTTCCCCGATCAGGTAGTAGGCCAGCAGGCCCACGATCAAACCGCCCACTGCCGGCAGCGGCAACACCGCCCACCGCCCCAGCCCTTCCAAACGGCCCGCCAAAGTCACGAAGAAGAACTGATGGACAAGCTCGATCAGCGCCTTGAACAGCCACACGCCGACGGCGCTGCCCAAACCCAGCGCCAGCGCCGAGCCGGCCCATACCAGCGTGCCCGAAGGTTGGATCCGGTCGAGCCAACGGGCGGACCGGGAGAATGGAGACCCTGACATTCTCACCCTTCCCTCTCGGTGGACGCACTCGAACCGTGGATGATCGCCGCCAAGGCCTGCGCCACGCCCGTCGGGTCCGTCGCCTGCCAGATATTGCGCCCCACCACCGCCCCGCTCGCGCCCGCCTGCATCGCCCGCGCCACCATGGTCAGCGTCGCCTGCGGATCGGGGCGATGCGCCCCGCCCAGCACCAGCAGCGGCGCAAAGCAAGCCTCCACCACCGTCTCGAAACCGTCTGCATACGGAACCTTCACCCAATCGGCGCCCAACTCAGCCGCCACGCGTGCCGATAGTTGGATCGCCGCCAGCGTCCTCATCTCCGGCCCGGCGTCGAACCCGCCGGGCACCATCTCGGCCATCACCGGCATGCCCCAGGCGTGCGCCTCGCGGATCACCCGCGCCAGCGTGGCCAGCGTCGCTTCCTCGTGCGCCGTGCCGGGGAAGGCGGTGACGCACATGGCATCGGCGCCCAGGCGCAGCGCATCCTCGACCGTGTAAAACTGCGCTCCCGGCCCATCCATGGCCCCCAGCGCCGTGCCCGCCCCATCCGTGCGCAGGATCAGCCCCACCGGCGCCAGCAATTCGGCGAAGCGAGTGGCCGTGCCGTAGCTGCACATCACGGCATCGACGCCTCCAGCGACGATCTGGCGCAGCGCCTCCTCCATGCGCTCGAGGCCGGGCAGGGGGCCGGAGATCATGCCGTGCTCGGTGGCGCAGATCAGAGCGTGGCCGTCGGGTTGGAAGATGCGGTAGGTGCGGCGGGTCATGGGGATTGAAGATTGGAGATTGGTTATTGGAGATTGCGGGTGATCGATCGGCTGCGGAGCGCTGGTTACTCCCTGCTTGCGCAGTAGAGAGGAGCGGCTGGGGGCAGTTTGCGGGGGGAGGCTGAACGCGGTATGATCTGTCCAGAGAGGATTCGAGATATGCCAATCGTTTACCGCAAACTCCAACTCAAGTTTCATCCACGTGAAACAGAGGCTATCTCTATCGAGATTCCTAAAGACGCGTTGGCTGATCTCAACAAGGTGGCCGCGCAACGGGAAATGTCTGTTCATGCGCTGCTAAAATTCTACATCGGCCAAGGACTGCGGCGCGATTTGGCCCAGCTTTTTGGTGATCGCGTGTTGGAACAGACGGAGCAAGTATTGATGCGCCATACCCGATCCCAGGAAGAAGTTTTATCCATCATTCGTGAAATCCGGGCAGAGGCAATCGGTTAGACTCCGCCGGAGGCCAGCTTCTGTGTGAGCTGATGATACCGCGCGAACGCGGCGGCATAGGCCGGGGCCAGGGAGGGGACGGGTTCGAGGCGGCGGGTGGGGGGGCGCAGACGGGCGACGGCGGTGGCCAGGGTGGGGAAGGCGCCGGCGCCCCATCCTGCCAGCGCCGCCGCGCCCAAAGCCGCCCAACTGGGATAGTCGGCCAGGACGATGGGCGCGGCGCTGACATCGGCCAGGATCTGCGGCCAGAACGGGTTCTTCGTCGCCCCACCCGCGATCCATAGCTCCTCCACCGGCATCCCGGCCCGGCGCAGGTCGTCGAGGGTGGCGCGCACGGCAAAGGCGGTGCTTTCGAGGATGGCCCGGCTCATGTCGGCGCGGGTGTGGGCCAGGCTGAGGCCGGCAAAGACGCCGCCGGCAGGGCCTTCCAGCGGCAGGAAGGTGAGGCCGCGGCTGCCGGGCGGGCTGGCGGCCAGGGCGGCGTCGAACAGGTGGAAGAGGCGACCGCGGTCGAGCAGATGATCCGGGTCGGGGGATTGGAAGGACTGGTCGAGCCACCACTCCACCGTGGCCCCGAACCCGCCCAGGTAGCACGAGGCCGTCCAGCGCTGCGGCGCGGCGTGGAAGTTGAGGTTCATGGGGCCGGGGATGGCGGCCAGGTCGGGCGCGGCGCTGATGGCGGTCAGCACCCAGGCTGTGCCGGTGGAGAGCATGACGCCGCCGGGGTCGAGCATGCCCATGCCCAGGCAGGCGCAGCACTGGTCGTGGCCGCCGGCGATGACGGGCGTACCCGCGGTCAGGCCGGTGAGTTGGGCGACCTCAGGGCTGATTTCCCCCACCTTGCGCCCGGCCCACCCCAGTTCCGCCTGCCCGCGAGGGTCGATCCCGGCCAGATCGCAGAGTTCCTGGCTCCAGGCCTGCGTCTCCACGTCCACCAGCACCATCTCGGCGGCGGCGGAGAAATCGGTGGCGAAGCGCCCGCTGAGCTTGTGGATGCAGAAATCGGCGGGGCCCAGCCAGCGTTGGGCGGCGGCGTGCACGTCCGGGCGGTGTTGGCGCAGCCAGACAATGCTGGGCAAGGGCAGGCCGGGGAAGGGCCGCCAGCCGCTCAGCGCCCGCAGGTGCTCCACCGTGCCGTCTTGCTCCCAAGCGGCCACGATGGCGCGGCTGCGCTGGTCGAGGAAGGTGATCATCGGGTAAACCGGGTCGCCCTGGGCGTCGCAGGGGATGATCGACCCGGCCTGGGCGGCGAGGGCCAGCCCCATGATCGCGCGGCTGCCGGCCCGCGGCGTGATCTCGGCCAGCACCTGGACCAGCGCCTGCCACACCTCCTCGGCGTCCTGCTCCACCCAGTCGGGATGCGGCGTCAGCAGGGGATAGCCGCGGCCGGCGGTTGCCAATTCGCGGCCCTCCAAGTCATAGAGGACCGCTTTGATCGAGGTGGTGCCGATGTCGAGGCCGAGGAGGGTGGGGGGCATGGTCAGGTAGGGAGATGGCATGTGCGACGCACCTCGCAGGTGCGTCGCACATCAGACAGGAAAGATGGCCCTCGTCCGCGCCAGCGCCTCCGCCTCGGTGGTCGAGGGCGAGAACTCCAGGCCGATTTCGCCGTCGTAGCCCAGGTCGCGCAGTTTGCGGCGGAGGTTGGCGAAGTTGATCTCGCCCGTGCCCGGCTCCTGGCGGGTAGGGACGTCGCCGATATGGACGGCGGAGATCAGGTCGAAATAGGTTTCCAGCGTCCACAGCAGTTCGCCAGAGCCGCGCTGCTGGTGGTAGGTGTCGAAGGTGAGGCGAAATTGGGGGTGATTCAGGCGGCGCACCCAATCGGCGGCCAGGCGGGGGTTATCGACCAGGATGTTGCCCACGAAATGGAAGCGGTTCAGGCACTCCACGCGTATCTCCACCTGCGTCTGCTCGGCCAGCTTGAGGATGCGCCCGGTCTGGGCGAGGAGATTGGCGTATTGCTCGCCCTCGGCGTAGTTCCCGGACAGCCGCCGCACCCACTCCACCCCGCCCGCCGGCTCGATCTGGTTGGAGAAGATGTAGAGCACGGGGATGCCGAAGCGCTCGGCCATCGCCAGCGATTCGGCCCACGAGCGGTAGGTCTTCTCGTTGTCGCCGGGGTCGGCCAGCGAGCCCATGTCGCCGTCGAAGGTGGAGTAGATCTGCGCCCCCAGCCGTCGGCACTCGGCCGCCAGCTCGGCCATGGGCGCCTGCCGCCAGAAAAAGCAGTTGAACTGGCGGATGCCGAGGGCGACGAACGGTTCCACGCGCTCGACCAGCGGGCGGTCGCGGAACCAGAAATCGAGATAGCCGGTGTAGTGCATGGTTATGGGTCAAAGGAAAGAGAGCAAATCCTGTAGCAAACGTAGTATAGATGGTAGTCCCATCTATGTCGAAGCTCCTTTCCCCTTCGTAATGCAGTCATTTTCTGACCCGGAAATGCCAGAAGACTGGCGCAACCCGCCCGCGGCATTATCTACTACCCCCAACACCTGACGTTGCCGCCTGCGTTGAAAGCTGGCCGCCTGCCCTCAGCCCCGTGGTTCCGGCGCCAGCACGACCAGGCGGCCATGCAAGCGGTGCACTTCAACCGGCGTATTGTAGACGGTGAACAGGTTCGGCGCCGTGATCACCGCCTCCGCCGCACCGGCGGCCACCGTTTGTCCCCCCTTCAAGAGGATAACGTAATCGGCGATGCTGGCGGCCGAGGTGGGATCGTGGGTGGTGAACACCACCGTTTTCGTTTGCTTGCTCACCAGGCGATGGATGAGATTGAGCACACGGCCTTGATTGCTGATATCGAGATGCGAGGTCGGTTCATCCATCAACATCAGGGCCGGCTCCTGCGCCAACGCGCGCGCCAGGCGGGCCAGTTGGCGCTCGCCGCCGCTGAGCGAGGGCACCGGGCGCTGGGCCAGAGCGTCGATGCCGACTTCGGCGATGGCGGCGGCGGCCAGGCGATAATCGGCTTCGGTGGGGCTGTCCAGTAGGCCGAGGAAGGGCGCTCGCCCCAACACGACATATTCCAAGACGCTGAATTCAAAGGGAACGTCTTCGTCTTGTGGCACCAGGCCGATCAACTGGCTCATGGCCTTACGCGTATAACCGTTCTGATCCCGCCCGTCCAGCATGATTTCGCCCCGTAACGGCTGCAATCGGCCCAACAAGATGTGCAGCAGGGTCGTCTTGCCGCAGCCATTCGGCCCCAGGATGGCGGTGACGGAGCCTTTGGGAATGGCCAGGGAGAGATCGTCCAAGACCAGGGGCGCTTCTTTGCCATAGCAGAAGCGCAGATCTCGCAGGCTGACGATGGCTTCACTCATCGACGCTTCAGGGTCAGGCGGTTGGAGCTTAGGAGGACGATGAACAGCAGCGCCCCGAACAGCGAGGTGAGAATGCCCAGGGGGATCTCACCGGCAAGCAACGTGCGGGCGACGTTGTCGCATAGCAGCACGAAGATGGCGCCGATCAACATCGAGGCCGGTAGCGCCACTCGGGCATCGACGCCCACCACCCGCCGGGCAATGTGGGGCACGATCAAGCCCACCCAGCCCACTTCGCCAGCCAATGCCACGGACGCAGCCGTGGCCGACACGGCCGCAGTCAAGATCAAGACCCTCTCCCGCGTCAATGAGGCGCCGAGAGAAAAGGCGGTCTCATCGCTCATCGACAACAAGTTCAAGCGCCAGCGCATCAGATAGACCACGATCAGGCTGACCAGGATCATCGGTAAGATGCGCAGAAACTCCGGCCAGGTCACGCCCCACAAGCCGCCCAACAGCCAGAAGACAATGCTGGGCAACTGCTGTAGGGGATCAGCCAGATATTTGAGCACGCCCAGGCCCGAAGAAAACAAGGCCGAGATGGCAATCCCGGCCAGCACCAGACGCAGCACCCAATCGCCAAAACGGATGCGCGAGGCAAACAGGTAGGATGCTCCCAGACCCAGGAAGGCAAACAGGATGGCGAATCCTTCCACCAGGAGCGAGGCGCTGCCGAAAAAGATGATGGCTGTGGCGGCGCCGAATCCCGCGCCCTGTGACACACCCAGAAAACCGGGGCTGACCAGGGGGTTGCGAAACACCATCTGAAAGACGAAGCCTGCCGCTGCCAACGCCGCGCCGATCAAGCAGGCGGCAGCGATGCGAGGCAAACGCAAGTTGAAGGTCAGGCGCTGGGCCAGGTCATCCTCCCACAGATAGCGCAGCGGCATCCAGGGCGGATTCGGGTATCGCCCCACGAAAAGCGAGAGTGCGAATAGCAATACGAGGAGCAGGCCCAGCGTCAGCAACAACGGGCCTGCTCCTCGTCTGAGAGCACGCGTATCGATCTAGAGGTCTCCCTTCAACGCCGGCGCGATGTTCTGTTCGATGCTTGCGGCGTCCATGCCGTAGATCTCGGTGAAGAAAGCCTCGATCTCCGCCATCATATCCACGTCCGCAAAGCGATCGGGATAGATTTTCTGGCCGAGCCAGGTGACGCCCAGAATCCAGCGGGGATCGGGTGAATCCCAGCCAAAAATATCGGACGGGAAGCCGTAGATCTCATTGTTCTGGGTGGCAGCCAGGGCCTGCCATTCGGGATTCTCCTTGAATTTGGCGATGGCCTCCAGGGGATCGCTTTGATAGGTGATCACGAAGATTTTGTCGGGATTCCACTGTGCGATCTGCTCGAAGTTGACGGTGTTCCATCCTCCGCCTGGCGCAGCTTCTGCCCAGACCGGATTCCCTCCCGCCAATTCCACCTGTCGCGTTTGCAGCCAATTCGCCGCCGGCACCTCGAACGCCACCTCGCCCCCTTCTTCGCTGTATTGGATCAGCAGCACCCGCGGTTTCGCCGCCTCGTCCACGCCTTGTAGGGCCGCGCTCACACGGTCGAGCCGCGCCTGGAAGAAATCGATGATGGTTTGCGCCCGTTCGGGGGCGCCGAAGAGCTGGCCCACGGTGCGGATGTCATCGAAGTATTGTTCGACCGACTCCATCTCCACGTAGATGATGGGGATGCCCAATGCCTCCAGAGAGGCGCCCAGTTCATCGACGGCTGTGGTTTTGAGGACGATGGCATCGGGTTTCACCGGCGCGATCTGTTCCGGCCCGGCATTGCGTTCGAGGGCGATCTTCTGCCCGAAGCCAGGATCGACGAAGGGGAGAAAGGCCGTGGGGTCATTGAATCGCCCGCCTTCATAGGCGGCGACGCGCTCGCTGGCTTGCGGGAAGGTGAACAGCGCCCCTGTCACCATGTAGGTGCCACGTCCAGCCACCACAACCCGCTGCGGCAGGGTTTCCAGCGTCACTTCTCGCCCCAGGGCATCGGTGATGGTGATGGTCGAGGGCGTCGGCGTGGGAGGGACGGGCGTCGGCGTGGGGGGGACGGGGGTTGGCGGGACGGGGGTTGGCGTGGGGGGCGCCGGGGTCGCGGGGGCGGGGGTCGGCGGGACGGGGGTTGCGGGCGCCGGGGTTGCGGGCGCGCAGGCGCTGAGCAGGAAAGCCAACACAATCAAGAACAACAAACCTCGTTTCATTTTGCAGTGCTCCATGATGTAGTTTGATGCCCAGGCCAGGTGCAGCAAAGCGTGCCTATGCCGCGCGGCCAGCCTGTTGGCCCCAGGGACTTCCTGGGGGATGCGTTATGTTTTTTCAGCATAACACATCAAACTCCACCGAGGCCAATTTAGGACACGGACGAAAGGCCTCGGCCCATTAGCCCACTGAATACAGCCCCTGCCCACTACGACATGATCATCCCCCCATCCACCTCAATCGCCTGGCCGGTGAGATAGCGGGAATCGGGCGAGGCGAGGAAGGCGACGACGCCAGCGATTTCCCACGGCTCGGCCATGCGCTTCATTGGGCAGTCGTTGGCGCGCAGTTGCAGCCACTCCGCGGCGGTCACGCCATCCTTGGGGCCGATGATGGCGGCCACATTGCGCACCATGTCGGTAAGGGTGTTGCCAGGGCAGACGGCGTTGCAGGTGGCGCCGTAGGGGGCCAGTTCCATCGCCACCGAGCGGGTGAGGCCGATGACGCCGCTCTTCGAGGCCGAATATTCGGCTGAGGCCGGCCAGCTGGTCTTCCCCGCCATCGAGGAGATGTTGATGATGCTGCCCGACCGCTGCTGCATGAGGATCGGCGCCACAGCCTGATTGGTCAGGAAGACGCCGGTGAGGTTGATGTCGATCAGCCGCTGCCACTGCTGCAGCGGCACCGCGGCCAGCGGCGCCCCAGAGTAGATGCCTGCGGCCGCCACCAGCACATCGATGCGGCCCCAGCGCTCCATCGTCGCCTGCACTGCGGCCTGTATGTCGTCTGGTTGAGCGACATTGCACTTCAAGGCGATGGCTTCGCCGCCGAAACTCTGGCATTCGGCGGCGGCCTCTTCATTGCGGGCGGCATCGAAATCCAGGAGGGCGACACTAGCCCCTTCCTGGGCGAAACGGATAGCGCAGGCGCGGCCAATGCCGCTGGCCGCGCCGGTGATGAGGGCGACGTGATGGGAAAAACGTTGTAGTTCCATGCAAAAATTCACTTTTTTGGGTTATTGGTTATTGGTTATTAGTTATTGGTTATTGACCTTTAATCGCCAATAACCAATAACTAATAACCAATAACCCTTCTCACCTGGCTATAAACCAGCGGAAACAAGGCATAAAACATCGTCGCTTTCAGCAGCTTTTGCAGGTCGATCTGGTCGAGGGGGGTGTGGGCGAATTGAGCTTCCTGGGGGCCGTAACCGAGGGTGGGGATGCCGGCCACCCCGGCAGAGTACGTACCGTTGGTGCTGAATTTCCAGGCCGTCACTGGCGGCGCCTGGCCCCACAGCGCCTGGCAGGTCAGTTTGCCCGCGACCATCAACGGGTCGTCCTCGGGCAGCAGCCAGCCGGGGAAGAAGGCGGGGCCGCTGAGATCGACGCCCGTCCACGAGCGCACCGGCTGGATCGGCAGCTCGACCGTCGCTTCCAGGCCCGCCAGCGCCTGTCGGATGACCGTCACCACGCTTTCGGGCGTCTGGCCGGAACCCAGCCGGCGATCGACCGTGATCTCGCACCAGGCGGGCACGGCGTTGGGCGTGCGCGGGGAGCCGATCATGGTCACGACCTGTGTATCCTGGCCGAAGACGGGGTCCACGGGCAGGTGGGGGGTCATCGCTTCCAGGGCGTCAAGCACAGGCCTGGCTTTGAGGATGGCGTTGTCGCCCAGGTGGGGTGTGCTGGCGTGCGCGGCCACGCCCGGCACCCGCACCTTGATTTCGCAGCGCCCGCGCTGGCCCTGGGCCAGGGTGAGGTCGGTGGCCTCGGCCAGGAGCACGGCATCGGGCCGGGGGAAAGGCTCGCGGGTGAGCAGGTGGCGCATGGCGAAGCCCTCGGCGTCCTCTTCCAGGGTCGAGCCTTGCACCGTGACCGTGCAATCGGCGGTGAGGTCCAGCCGGGCGGCCAGGTGGGCGCCGTAGACGATGGCGGCGACGCCGCCCTTGCAGTCGGAGGCGCCCAACCCGTACAGCTTGCCGCCGGCGAGGGTCGGTTCCAGGGGCGGGTGCGGCCAATCGCGCTCGTCCGCGATCTCGTTCTCGTCCAGATGGGCGTCGTAGAGCAGGTGAAAGCGGCCGTCGCCGACCTGGGCCAGGGCGTCGCCGATGGCGTCGGTGCGGGCCTGGCCGAATCCCAGGGCATGGAACTCGGCCAGGGTGCGCTCGACCGCCGGGCCTTCCTCGCCCGTGTACGTTTTCAGGCGGATCAGGTCGGAGAGAAAGGCGATTTGGGCCTGGGCGATGGTCTCGGCCTGGCCCTTCACCTTCTCCGCCGCCTCAGCGAGGTGGGGGGGGATGGTCATTGGGGATTGGTTATTGGTTATTGGAGATTGGTTATTGGAGATTGGGTGCTCGCCGGCTACTGGCCACTGACCACTGACCACTGAATACTGACCACGACTACTGACCACTGACTACTGACCACTGACTACCACCGTCCGCCCATGGTCAGGGCCATCAGCGCCTTCTGCACGTGCAAGCGGTTCTCGGCCTGCTTGTAGATGACCGATTGCGGGCCATCGATGACTTCGCCGTCGGCCTCGTGGCCGCGGTCGATGGGCATGCAGTGCATGTAAACGGCGTGCTTCTGGGCCAGATTCATCCGCTCCTGCGTCACCCGCCAGCCGGTGTTCTTGGCGGCCATCGCCTCCACGGTCGGCTCGTCCTCGCTGACCATGATCGGCCCCCAGGACTTGGGATAGAGGAAGTCGGCGCCCTCGAAGGCGGCGTCCATGTCGTGCGTTTCCTCCAGCTTCACGCCGGCGATGTCGGCGTTCTGGCGGGCGATGTCCATGATGTCGGGCATCAGGTGATAGCCCTCGGGATAGGCCAGGGTGACATCCATGCCGAAGCGGGGCATGAGCATGACCAGCGATTGCGGCACACTCAGCGGGCGCACATATTTGGGCGCATAGGTCCAGGAGATGACGAACTTGCGCCGGCGCAAGTCCCGCCCGAACAACTCGACCAGCGTCATCAGGTCGGCCATGGCCTGGCAGGGATGATCGACATCGTCTTGCATCGAGTAGATGGGGACTTGCGCGTATTCGGCCATCTCATACAGATACTTCTGGCCGATGCCGGTGCGGCAGTCGCGCACGGCGATGGCGTTGCCATAGCTGCTAAGCACCATGCCGGTGTCTTTGGCGTTCTCGCCGTGGCCGATCTGCGTGGCCTTGGGCGTGAGATAGATGCCGTGGCCGCCCAGTTGGGTGACGCCGGTCTCGAAGGAGTTGCGGGTGCGCGTCGATTCCTCGAAGAAGAGCATGTACAGCGTCTTGGCCCGCAGCACCTGGTCGTGGGGGATGCCGGCGGCGAAGTCGCCTTTCAGCCGCAGCGCCACATCCAGCATGGTGTTCAGGTCGTCAACCGACCAGTCTTGGGTGGAGATGAAGTCTTTTTGGAAGAGTTGGGTGTTCATAGTACCTGTAATGGGAGTGTAGTTTTGCCACGAATTACACGAATTTTCACGAAGAGAGCAAATAATTCGTAAAATTCGTATAATTCGCGGCAGAAAATGTCTGAAATTGTGCTGGCATACCAGGACTTGAATTTTGTTTGCCACGAATTACACGAATTTTCACGAAGAGAGAGCAAATAATTCGTAAAACTCGTAAAATTCGTGGCAGAAAATGTCTGAAATTGTGCTGGCATACCAGGACTTGAATTTTGTTTGCCACGAATTACACGAATTTTCACGAAGAGAGACCAAGTAATTCGTATAATTCGTAAAATTCGTGGCAGAAAATGTCTGAAATTGTGCTGGCATACCAGGACTTGAATTTTGTTTGCCACGAATTACACGAATTTTCACGAAGAGAGACCAAGTAATTCGTATAATTCGTAAAATTCGTGGCAGAAAATGTCTGAAATTGTGCTGGCATACCAGAATATGAATTTTGTTTGCCACGAATTACACGAATTTTCACGAAGAGAGAGCAAATAATTCGTAAAATTCGTGGCAAAAAAAGGAGTCTACTTGACGATGCGTTGGCGTTGGAGAGAATCGGTCCCGAAGTTGAGGAGGATTGCCAGATGGAAATGCGTGGCCGTAAGGTAGTTGTGTGCTTGCGCCTCGTCTCTGTTGGTCAGTGCCGAGATGGCCTTGATCTCGACCACGATTTTTTCATCGACCAGGAAATCCGCTTCATAGTCGCCAACGATCACGCCCTTGTACTCGACCTTCAGCTTCTTGCGCTGCTCGAAGGGAATGCCGCGTAGTTGGAACTCGTGCGCCAACGCCGCGTGGTACACGGCCTCGAGAAAACCAGGTCCCAAAATCCGATGCACCTCCATGGCCGCGCCAACAACTTCATACGATAATTCCCTGTAAAGGATCTCTGTCATTGGGCAATCGCTCCTATCAACTGAATTCTGTAATGAGCTGGTTTAGCCACGAATTACACGAATTTTCACGAATTCATGTCAAGAGAATTCATAGAATTGGTGTAATTCGTGGCTAAAGAACGTATTTGACGAGGTTTTCGATGGTCGTCACAATGTCATCAGCCGATGGCAGCATGGAGCGTTCGAGGTCGGGATTGTAGGGGAAGGGGATGTTTTTGGCCGCCAGGCGCAGGATGGGCGCGTCCAGGTAGCCGATCGCTTCCTCGGCCAGGAGCGCGGCGATCTCGGCCCCTGGCCCGGCCCGGCGGTGCGCCTCGTGGACGATGACCGCCCGGCCCGTCTTCTTGACCGACGCCACCAGGGTCTCGGCATCGAGCGGGACGAGGGTGCGCGGGTCGATGACTTCGACGGCGATTCCTTTGGACGCCAATCGCTCGGCCGCCGTCATCACCGTCGGCAGCACCCCACCGATGGCGATGACCGTGGCATCCTTCCCCTCCCGGCGGATGGCGGCCTGGCCGAAGGGCACCACATAGTCGTCTTGTGGCACTTCGCCTTTGACCGCATACAGCATCTTGTGCTCGAAGAAAAGCACCGGGTCTTCCCCGCGGATGGCGGTTTTGAGTAGGCCCTTGGCGTCGTAGGGCGTGGCCGGGATGGCGATCTTGAGGCCGGGCACATTCATGAACCAGGCTTCGGGGCTTTGCGAATGCTGGGCTGCGGCCGAGCCGGGCGCGCCGTTGACGATGCGGATGGTCAGCGGCACGCGGGCCTTGCCGCCGCTCATGTAGCGGGCTTTGGCCACCTGATTCACCACCTGATCCATGGCGCAGGTGACGAAATCGGCGAACATGACCTCGGCGATGGGGCGCATGCCCATCAAAGCCGCGCCCAATGCCCCGCCGACGATGGCCGTCTCGGAGATGGGTGTGTCGCGCACGCGTTCCGGCCCGAATTCGCGCACCATGCCGGCCGAGACGCCGAACACGCCGTCGAATACGCCTACGTCTTCGCCGATCAGAAACACGGACGGGTCGCGCCGCATTTCTTCGGACATGGCTTCGCGGATGGCTTCGCTGAATGAGATGTGGGGCATGGGCGGTGGGCAGTGGTCAGTGGGCAGTATTCAGTGGTCAGTGGGGATGCGGAACCCGGAACCCGGAACCCGGCGCCCGGAACATCAAAACACCCTGCCTCCGTGCGTTTCGCCATAGACGCCGGTCAGGGCGGTGTTGGGGGCAGGGGCGGGGCTGGCGATGGCAAAAGCCACGGCCTCGTCCATCTCCTGCTTGATGGCGGCGGCAATGGCGTCGAGATCGGTTTCGCCGGCCAGTCCGTCGCTCAGCAGCTGGTAGCGGAGCCGGGTGAGGGGGTCGCGCTGTTTCCAGAATTCCAGCTCCTCGCGGGTGCGGTAGACCATGGGGTCGCCCTCGTAATGCCCGCGGTGGCGGTAGGTCTTGCCCTCGACAAAGGTGGGGCCGTCGCCCGCCCGCGCCCGCGCCGCCGCCTGGCTCGTTGCCTCGTACACCGCCAGCACGTCGTTGCCATCGACGATCAGGCCGGGGAAGCCGTAGCTGGCGGCGCGGATGGAGAGATCGGGCACGGGGGCCTGCTTATGCTGGGGCGTGCCTTCGCCGTAGAGATTGTTCTCGCAGAAGAAGATCACCGGCAGCTTCCACAGCCCGGCCAGGTTGGCGGCCTCGTGGAAGGCGCCCTCGTTCACCGCCCCATCGCCGAAAAAGGCCAGCGCCACCCGCTCCTCCCCGCGCATCTGGAAGGCCAGGGCCGCGCCCACCGCCACGGGGATGCCCCCGGCGACGATGCCGTTGGCGCCGAGGATGCCCAGGTCGAAATCGGTCATGTGCAGGCTGCCGCCCTTGCCGCCGCAATAGCCGTCGCTGCGCGCAGCCAACTCGGCCATCATGTATTTGGGGTCGCCGCCTTTGGCGATGAGATGCCCGTGCCCGCGATGCGTGCTAGTGATCACGTCGTCGGGGTTCAGGACGGCGCAGGCGCCCACGGCCGTGGCTTCCTGGCCGATGCAGGCGTGGATGAAGCCGGGGATGAGGCCCGATTTACGCTCGTTGATGGCCCGCAGCTCGAATTGGCGGATGAGGAGCATGCGGCGGTAGAGGTCGAGGGGCGAGGGGGGCATGGGGAGGTGGGGATTGGAGATTGGGGATTGGAGATTGGAGAGTGGAGAGTGGAGAATGGAGATTGGAGAGTGGAATCCAATTCTAACAGAGCCGGCGGGATTGCCAACTTTCGGGGGGGCTCATGTGCACCCGTTGCACCTGGCTCGGCCATCGGGTCAGAGGTCGGGCCGGATCGGATAGTCGCCATACTCGCGGGCGGCCGCCAGCATGGCCAGGTAGAGTTCGGGTTGGACGCCGGGGTGGATGGAGTTGCTGGAGGAGAGCAGAAAGCCGCCGCCGGGCGCGGCCTTTCGGATCACATCGCGGGTTTGCTGACGCACGGCCTCGGCCGGGCCATCGACGAGGACAGTCGAGCAATCGACGTTGCCGATCAGGGTCAGCCGGTCGCCGTAATCGCGCTTGAGTTGGGCGATGTCCATGCCGGCGCGCGGCTCGATGGCCTGGAAGCCGTCCACCCCGGCAGCGACCATGCCCGGAAGCAGGGAGTTGACGTTGCCGTCGGTGTGCTTGACATAAACGACGCCGTAACGATGGCAGAGGTCGGTGATCTGTTTGAGGCGGGGGAAGACGAACGTATTGAAATGGCGCGGCGAAAACATGGGGGCGTTGTTGGCGGCCCAATCGTAGCCGCCGTGCAGCCCGTCCACGCCCCGCTGCAACATGGCTTCGCCCAGCAAAAGCGTCAGGCGCAGGCGGGCGTCGAGATAGCGATGGATGAGCGCCGGAGCTTTGATCAGACCCACGAGAAAGACCTCGGCCCAATCCCAGGTCGAGCCGATCTCGACATCGGCTGTGCCCATGACCATGCGATCCCGCCCCAGTTCGGCCACCATCGTCTCGACCGGTGTGAAGTCCCAGTCCTCCAGGTTGGGTTCGGCGGCCTCCAGCGTCTCGGTCAGCCGGGCCAGGCCGGCCAGCCCCTGGCGGCGCACCGAAGAATCGACCTGGTCGTACATATCGCTTTCGGGCGCATAGAGCGACTCGGTCCAGAGGCCGGTGGTCGGGTCGGTGAACCGCCAGCGGTTTTCATCCACCAGGTCGGGAACCAGGGGCTGGCGGGGGGTGGGCCAGGCGTTGGGGTGCACATCCAGGTCGAGTGTGCGCCACAGTTCGATTTCATCGGCCAGGCGCTGGCGGTGATAGTGCTCGATCCAGCCTTCTTGCAGGGCCTGGTTCTGGATCACCCCGCGCGCCATGCCGCCAAAGCCGCACAGCGCCGTTCGCCCCAAGACATGGCTGGCGGTGGGGTTGTCGATGGTCAATTCGAACAGGGGCACGCGGTCGGCTTCACGGTGCTGAAAGGCCAGTCGCGCCCGCTCTTTGCCATTCATGATCAGATCCACGCTGGCAGCACTTCTGCCAGAAAGAGAGACAAGCCGTCCAGCCCCGGCTCGTCGGCGAATTCGAGCATGAAATAGTCCGTCGGTCGGCGTGCTCGACCACCACCCGCAGCATCCAACCGAAATCAACGGGCTTCATGTCTGCGCCTGACCTTTTGCAGCGCCTGGGCCAGGGAATCGTCCGGCTGCAGATCGACATCGGCCCTGATGACGGTGACGAAGGCTTCGATCTCTTCGAAACCGGAGGCGCGAGCCACCGATACGCGATGGTTGCCGTCGGCGACGAAATAGACGCTGCCGATCTGGAAGACTTCGATCGGCGGCAAGCCTTCGAGACCGGCCATGGCCACATCTAGCCGCACCCAGCGCTCGCTATCGACGGCAGAGCGGGGGCGGAACTGGCGGGTGAAGTCGTGAGGGCGACCGGTGCTGCCGATGATGCGGTCGAGCGGGATCGACTGCGGCTGTGGCAGGCGGATGCGCTCGCAGCCTTGCAGCAGGTGGATGAGGGGTTCGAAGGCCAGCAGTTCGGTCGGCCTGCGCCGCAGCCAGGCCAGCAACACCTCGCGCAGGGCGGCCCAGCGCGCTTTGCGGTACAGTTGCTGGCCGACATATACGCTCACCCCTGGCTCCTGCAATGGGAAGGGAAGGGTGCGATCTGCAGCCGGCCGTCTCGCCTGGCGCCACCTTCTGGCCCCACCCCGCCCCAGGCCAGGATTTCGGCCACCAGCAGGTCGCGGACATAGAGGTGGGTGCGGGTGCGCGGCCAGGCGGGCAGGTCGAGCAGCGGCAGGCCGAGCGAGCGGCGGGCGTGGTCTTCCCAGGCGGCCGCCGGCCCGCGCACAAAGCTGGTGGCGGCAACCAGGAAGTCGCTGTCGAGACGGCTGGCGAGGGGGAGGCCGCCGAGCGTGGGGGCGAGGACGGTTGCCTGGCCGCGAGTGGGGCCGGGCGCGATGCCATAGCGCAGGTGGGCGCTGAAATGCAGAAAGCCGCGCTCGGTGTTTGGCTCGTCGGGCCGGGCCAGGCGCAAGGCGTTATCGTGCAGGAGCTGGTGGAGTTGGCGACCGGACATGGAGAAGAAGCAGAGCGTATCGGCAAAGGGCAGGAGGTCGAACAGATCGCCAAAAAGCAGTTCGTCGCCCACGGGCAGGCCACAGCGCACGCACGAGGCGTCGATCATGGCCAGATCGACCGGGTAGCCGTGTCGATGGGATTGACTGACCAGGGCGGCGGTGATGAAATTGGCCAGCGCCGATTCCGAGGCGGTGAAACGATTGCGCACGGCGTCGGTGCTGAGGTCATCATCGTCGGCGACCCGGCCCAGGCGGCGGCGCCAAAACGGCCGGGCCAGTTCGACCAGCGGTTGGACGTGCCGCCGTTCGAACTCGTCATCAGCGGGCAGGTCGATGACGGCGGTCAGCCGGGCATGGGTGACGATGGCGGTTTCCTCGGCGGCCAGATCGACCTCGCCCACGTATTGCCCCATCTGCCCGGCCTGGACGATGGGGATGCCGGCGATGATGTTGGCGGCGCTCAGGCCCTTTGGGTTCAGGGCGTGGTGGCTGTGGCCGCCGACGATGAGGTGGACGCTGCCGGCTGGCAACTGCCTGGCCAGTTCCACGTCGCCTGCCCCGTGCACCAGGGCGCCGTTCGGGTCCAGGCTGTAGCCCAGGTGGCTGAGGATGACCAGCACATCGCAGAGGGGGCGAAAGGCCGGGATCAGGTGGAGGGCGGTCTGGACGGGATCGGCCACGCACACAGGGTCGGCGGCGTCGAGATTGAGTTGGGCCTGGGTGGTCAGGCCGATCAGCCCGACGCGCAGCCCCTTGAGGACGAAGAGGGCGGCGGCAGCGCAGGGTAGATCGGCCCCCGGCGCCAGGCAGACATTGGCGGCCAGGAGAGGGAAGGCGGCCTCGCGGCGGATGGCATGGCCGAGGAGGGCGGGGCCTTTGTCGAAATCGTGGTTGCCGGGCGCGCCGGCGTCGAGGCCTGCCTGCGAGTAGAGACGGTAGCCGGCGTGCACCTGATAGCCGGCCGCATCCTCGCCCAGGAGTTCGTCGAAGATCGAGCCGCCGATCTCATCCCCGGCCGAGACGGCCAGGACGGCGACGCGGCCATCGTCTTCATATCGCTGGCGCACGGTCTGGATCCAGGGGGCGATGCGGGCGAAGATGGGGGCCGGGGTGCGGGCCGCAAACCCGGAGGGCGAGCCGAGACAGCACAGGTGGCCGTGGAGGTCGTTGAAGTGGAGCAGCTTGAGGCGGATGGCGCGCTGCGCCGGGGGCAGGGCCGGGGGCAGGACGGCGCCCTCCACCGGTAAGATGGTTTGCACGGGGGCCGAGACGGCATCGCCAGCGAGCAGGAAAAGCGCGGCCCTCGCCCCCTCCCGCCCGGCCCCCAGGGGGTTGGGTCGGGCGGGGAAGAGGCGCAGGACGCCGGGTTCAGGCGTCACCGCCATACGCACCTCTACCCCTTGATGGCGCCCTCGACCATGGCCCGGAAGAAACTCTGGCGCGCAAACAGGAAGACCACGACCATCGGCAGCGCAATCAGGACGCAGGCGGCGGCGATGAGTTGGGCGTTGATGATGTTCTGGCCGAGGAAGTCATACATCCCGAACATGGCCGGTTTGAGTTCGTTCTTGCTGATCAGCAGATAGCCGGCGATGAATTCGTTCCAGACGTTGACGAAGGTGAGCAGGAAGACCGCCGTCATGCCGGGCGTGGCCAGGGGCAGGACGATGCGCGTCAACCCGCCCAGAGGGGTGCAGCCGTCGATCAGGGCCGCCTCCTCCAGCTCGCGCGGGATGGCGTCGAAGAAGCCTTTGGCGATCCAGACGCTGAGCGGCAGGAAGAAGCCGGTGTAGACCATGACGATGAACAGGCGGTCGTTGTAAACGGGGATGGGCAGGCCACGGAGCGAGACGCCCATCTGATAAAGCGCCAGCAGGTTGGTCAGCAGCGGCACGCCGGTGATGGCCAGGATGCCGATCATGAGGGCGTCGCGGCCACGGAAGCGATAGCGCGAGAAGGCATAGCCGGACATGGTGGACAGCACCACCACCAGCAGGGCCGTGGCCGTCGCATAAATCACCGTGTTGGGCAGGTAGATGCGCAGCATCCGGCCCTTGACGATGAAGCCCAGCAGCGATTCTGCGTTTGGTTCGGCCAGGATGACGCGTTCGTAGCCTTCGATCGACCAGCGGCAGGCGCTGAGGTCAAACGACGAGGTGGGGGTGTCGCAGGGGAAGATGACCGGCGGCTTGCGGGTCACGTCTTCCTCGCGTTTGAACGAGATCAGCAGGGTGGTGGCCACCGGCAGCAGGGCGAAGAGGCAGATCAGGATCAGGGCGCCGTTGGCCAGCACGGCCTCGCGCACCCGCAACCCGGGGCCGAACGACCACCGTTTCGCCGAGGTCGAAGATTCAGCCATGTCAGGCGCTCCTTTCCTGGACGCGAGTGAGGCGCAAGGTGCCCGATATCAGCAAGAGGTTGACGACGGCGATCATCATCGCCAGGGCGGCGGCGCGGCCAAAGTCGAGTCGCAGCCAACCGATCGAGTACAAGAGGTAGCTGAGGACTTCGGTCGAGGTCCCCGGCCCGCCTCGGGTCAGGCTGAAGATCATGCCGACGCCGTTCATGCCGCTGAGGGTGAGGCTGAAAAGGGCCACGACCAGGGTGGGCAGGATCAGCGGGACGGTGATGAAGCGGATGGTCTGCCAGCGGTTGGCGCCGTCGATGCGGCTGCTTTCGATGACATCGTTCGAGACCGTCTGCAAGGCCGCCAGCAAGAGGAGGGTGACGAAGGGCAGCGCCCGCCAGGCCGAGGCCAGGATGAGGTAGATCATGGCTGGCGAGGGCGGGAAGGGGAAGTTGCCGAACCACGGTCGGGCGGCATCGGTGGTCAGGACCGACAGCCCGTTGGGAGGGAAGAGGGCGGGATTCTGCAAAATGCCCGAAAAAAGCCCGTAGTCGGGCAGCACCAACAGCCGGAAGACGACGCCAACGATGATGTCGGCCAGGATCCAGGGGATGAAAAGCAGGGTGATGTAGACGCCCGACAGTCTTGATTTGCGATTGAGCAGCAGGGCGATGACAAAGCCCAGGAAAAGCGTCAGCCCTGCGTAACCGACCAGAAAGACGATGGTGTGCCCGATGCTCTCGCGAAACGCTGACGACGACACCAGCCGCTCGAAATTCCGCAGGCCGACCATTTCCCACCCGGCCGGCTTGCGCTCCTGAAAGCTGAGGAGGACGGTGTAGATGGCGGGGTAGACCTGGATGGCGAGGAGGATGAGGACGGTCGGCAGGATGAGTAGGATGGGCAGGAGATCGAAACGCCGGCGGGGTTTGGGCCGGGTGGAGGTCAGCGCTGGTGGTGGCATGGTGGGCAGTGGGCAGTGGTCAGCAGTCAGTAGGCAGTAGGCAGTGGTCAGTGGTCAGTAGGCAGTAGGCGGGCGGGGTGGGGCGGGGGGCTTTCCACCAGGAAAGCCCCCCGCTGGGGTGGGGAGGATGGCCCGAAGGGCTATTTCTGGCTGTTGTACTCGTCCTGGGCTTTGGTCAGTTCGGCGGCGATGTCGGCCGTCGGGTCCTGCTTGACCAGCTTGTAGACGGCGCCCGTGACGACCTTCTTGGCCAGGCCCTGGTTCGTGAGCGAACCCAGCCAGGGCCGGCAGGCGCTGGCCTTGACGACCTCGCCCGCTTGCTGGTAGAACGGCGTCTGGTAGCGTTCGGTGCTGCGCTCGGAGATGAGCGTGGGGAAGCCGGCGCCGGGGCCGAGGACGTAGTCGGGGTTCTGAGCGGATGTCATCAGCCAGTTGATGTGTTCGTAGGCGCCTTCGATGTGCTTGGCCCCAACCGGGATCCAGAGCGCGTCGGCGGCGATGTCACAGCTGGGCGTCTTGCCTTCAGGCGCAACGAAGGACGAGAGATAAACATCGCCGGCGGCGATGGCGTCCAACATGTCCTGCTCGTTCTTCTTCTCGTACTTTTTGCCGCTGGGGGCCGTGAGCGGGTTGACGTAGCGGTAGCCGAACAGACCGGTGGGGAAGGTGCCTGCCGAGGCGTCCTTGAAGGCTTCTTCCTCCTGGAAGCCGCCGGCAAAGGCGATCTCGGGCACATAGCCGTTTTGCACCATCTCGCGCAGCCAGGCCACAGCCGCCACGTTTTCGGGTGTGTTGAGCACCATGTTGCCCTGTCCGTCGTCGAGATGACCGCCAAACGAGGCCAGGGTGGTGAAGACGCCGCGGGTCAGGCCTTCGCCATCGAAATCGGTCGAGCCGAAGTAGGTCATGGCATACAGGCCCTCACCCTTCAGACGCTCGCCTTCGGCCAGGAACTGTTCCGGCGTCTTGGGGAAGCCATTGGGGAAGCGATCCTTCCAGACATAGACGAGCTGGGGCCGCATGACCATGGGGATGCAGAGCAGCTTGCCGTCGGGGTCGGTGCAGGCGGCGATGGCGCTGGGGTCCATGTTGGACCACCACGACTGCGCTTTGGCCCAGGCCGAGAGATCCTGCATGGTGCCGTTCTTGTAGTAATCGATGATCTTCGAAGTGCCGTCCTGAACCAGGTCGGACACATCGCCCTTGGCCTGCACGGCGGCGATGACGTCAGAGGTCATCTTGTCCCAGACGTGGAAGTTGTTTTCCCACACCCACTTCCCCTCGAAATCTTTGTTGAACTGCGGCATGGCCTTGCGCAGCCATTCGTTACCCACGCGCTCGTCGCTCTTGGGGTCCTCGTTGCCCTGGTCGTACTGGTACCAGGTGACGAGAGTCTGTGGTTCCGGCGCGGCCGTCGGTTCTGCGGCGGGGGCGGTGGTGGCGGCCGGGGCCGGGGTGGCGGCAGGGCCGGCGCAGGCTGCCAGGGCCACCAGGGCCAACAATGCGATGATGAACCAAATGCGCTTCATGTGTGTTCGTCTCCTTTGTAAAGCAGGTTGGGTTGGAAAGGGCGACAGGGTGTTGGCCGAGTGTTTGCGCCGGAGCGGCGGAAGGATCATTCGCCAGCATCCTGCCGGGGCGGAGTTGGGATGACAAGAGATGGGCAAAGATGGTATGTCGTTCTTCTCGTGATGGCTTGACCTCCGATGAGTCGATGCAGCGGGGCGCCGGCGCCGACCCCGACGATGAGCCGTCGATGGTGGCATTGTGGCCTATTCCCGTGATTTCGGCAAACGCGTGTCGGGCTGGCTGGGGCGTCGGCAAATTGGTTCATACCTGCGCCTGCGTGCGCGTAGGCCGGCCGAACGGCGCACGAACTCGAGATAGCCCTGGCCGAAGCCATCCCGCCCGGTCAGAAAGTCGATGCCGTGGCTGTAGAGGGCCAGATGCTCGGTGCGATAATCGACCAGGGCGGCGTCCAGCCCCCACGAGGCGGCGATGGCCAGATAGAGCAGGTCGAGCCGGGTCTGGTCGGGCATGCCGAAGCCGGCGTTGCCGATCCCCAGCTCTTGCCAAGTTTCGGGGATGCGCACATCGTCCACCAGCATGGCCACCACGGCCAGCCTGTGCTTCTGCACGACCGGCAACAGCGCCTCCAGGAGCGGGCGCTCGTAGACGATAGAATTGAGCATGGCCTTGCCGTCGTAGCCGTCGAGAGCGGTCTCGATGGCCTCGACCTGGCGTGTGTCCAGCAGAATGGGGCAGCCCAGGACCTGGTCCACAGCCCGGAAGACCAGCGGCAGGGTCTGGCGCTCGTCCAGGCCGGGGTGATCGAGCAGGAGATCGACGGCCGCGCAGCCGGCGGCGGCCCCAGCCTCTGCCATCGCCACGAAGGGCGCCGGGTCGCCTCGCTCCAGGGCGGCGATCACGGCCGGGTCCTGGTCGTAGACGCGCAACTGGTCGTTGATCAACATGAGGGGTTGGCAGCGGCCATGCTGGCCGCGGCCAACTTGGCCGGGGCCAAAGGTGACGGAGGAATCCCCAAAGTTGGTAGTTCATCGGCGGTAGGATGGGCGGATTACTCAACCCCCACCCTGTCTTTCCGAACGGGTCGCTCTGTCGCTGCGATCCGCCAGTGAGGAATCCCCAAAATGAAATGTCCCCTCGCCTGCGCCCGCTTTGTGCGGTACTCCATTTGGCGCTAAAATACCGTCATTCAGACGACGCGCAATTTCTGGGCAGAGATGAGGGTGCAGCACACAGGCGGACCGATCCGGCGTCGTCATCGGCTTCTGATCCGCGCTACACACTCGACGGTGAGCACCCACAGATCGATAACGACATGGAGGTTGCCTATCGCTTACAGCATCGTCCGCAAGCACCTATCGCCAACGAAAGACCTGTCGGCATACCATCGCGCCACAGATCTCCCCCCTTGTTTTCGTTCGTTGCAACAAAGGAGTTGCCACCATGAATCACAGACACCATCATTCGCGTTTGTGGGCTGGTCTCAGCCTTCTGGTCATCCTCGCCCTGCTCATAGCGGCCATCCCCGTCTTTGCCGCACCCACCTCCGGCGGCGATGAGATCGTCCAGGTGCAGAAAACGGCGGGCGTCACCCCCAAGCAGTTTGCGCCCAAAGACCAACCCGATCCTGTTGCCTATCGCCAGCGCCGGGCCAACGAGAAAGCCATTCTGCGCGGCGATTCTGCCGGCGCCCAAACTCTCAGCGGCGAAGGCAAATTACTCGTCCTCTTGCTCGACTTCGCTGGCACCGACGTCGTCACCTGGGACCCCGGCGACCAATGGGATCCTTATGGAAAAGCTGAGGAAGTTGAATTCGAGAACTTCGGCGACTGCTCCAGCATCATCACGCAGACGATGACCTTTACCTACACGCCCACGCTGCACGGCGAGGTGCTGGCGCCCGACACCGCCGACCATGCCTACAAGGGCGAGGAGCCAACCCGTTCCTTCGGCCTCTACGCGCCGGACACAAGCCAACAGCACTTCGAAGACCTGATCTTTGGCGACGGCGTCTCCTTCAGCTATCAGGCTTTGAACGGCGAACAGGTCAACATCGATGTCGATGAATCGCTGCGCACCTACTACGAAAAACTTTCGCGCAACCAGTACACCATCAGCGGCGACGTCATCGGTTGGATCCCTCTGCCTCACTCCTTGGCCTGGTATGGCGCCGACCTCTGTCCTGGCGCCCTGTCGCAAACGGTGCAAAATGCTGGCGGCGCCGATGGCTGGTATGGCTACAACCCGGACGTCGAAACGCATCCACGCACGGACTACGGCACGCCAGCAACTGCCATCATGGATGCCGTGGACTGGATCAACACCACCATGCCCGATTTCGACTGGAGCAACTATGATGGCAACGGCGACGGCGTCGTTGACACCATCGTTGTCGTCACTGCTGGCATCGACGAAGCCAACCGCGGCAGCGAGATCGACGAGATGGCTATCTGGCCGCACAGTTCGGGCGTGGACTACTGCGCCGACCCCGGCCCTGACGACCAATGCGACACCGACGACGACATCCGCACCGGGGCCTACATTTTCCAAGGCGAAACCACCGGCGCCGCCACCTTTACGCATGAGTTCGGACACCGCCTGGGCGCCGACGATCTCTACTCCTACGGCTACGGTGAAACGTCGGCCGGCATCTGGTCCAACATGTCCGATGACCGTGGGCACGGTACACCCTGGGACAGCGGCTCGGTGGGGATGGACCCCTGGCACATGCTGGGTTGGGGCTGGCTGAACCCGCTCATCGTCGATTACGATGACCCGGCGCTTGAGGTCATGCTGACGCAGGCCGCCGACCGCGCCGACGGCATGCACGATTCACTCGTCGTCAGGTTGCCCGACCAATCCTGGGCGGTGGAAGAACCCCACAGCGGCGAGGGCATGTGGTTCGGCAATCGTGACGACCTCATGAACAACCTGCTCTACCACCCGATCGACCTGACTGGCGTCCCCGCCGGCGCCACCGGTCTGGAATTGACCTACTGGACCAAGTACGATATCGAGGAAGGCTGGGACTTCGGCTTCACGCAGGTCTCGACCGACCAGGGCGCCACCTGGACCAGTCTGGCCAACGCCAACACCACCAGCGACCATGACCCCGCCGCCATCGGCTACGTGGTAGCCAATCTGCCCGGTCTTACCGGCCACATCGACGACTGGACCCAGCAGGCCTTCGGCCTCAGCGCCTACGCCGGGCAACAGATCTGGCTGGGCTTCCGCTACGCCACTGACTGGGCCACCCTGGGCGTGGGCTGGTGGGTCGATGACATCGCTGTGAAAGACGGCAACAACACCATTTTCAGTGACGATGTCGAAAGCGGCATGGACGACTGGGTGGCCGATCCTGACGAGGATGGTTGGTACATTTCCAACGGCGTCTTCGAGTACCCGCATTACTACATCTTCGAGTGGCGCAACGATGCCGGCATCGACCACAACCTTGCCGTAGGCCGCTGCGATGTAGAGAGCTGGGGTCTGGTCGGTTGGTACATCAACGACCAGAAGTACACCGCCAACGAGATCTACGACTATGTCTCGGACGTACCCAGCTTTGGCCCTAAGGGCAAGGCGCTGGTCATCGACTCGCACCCCGACCCGCTGCGTGATGCTTCATCGACGGTTGCGCACAACCCCAGGGGCAATACCGCCTATCGCTGCTATGGCATGCGCGACGCCGCCTTTGGCCTGGACGAACTGCCCGCCTTCTACGTCACCCAACCGCCCACCAACCCCACCCGCTGGGGCAATCCGGCCTTCGAGTACCCCGCCCAACCCGCGGTCAGCGCCTTCCACGATAGCATGGGCTACTACCCCGGCCTGGAATACACCAACATCCGCCCCACCGACGACCCCCGCGGCCCGCGCAATTTCTGGGTAGCGAAAGAGCGCGACGCCAGCGTCGTTATCCCAGCTAGGGAAACCTACGGCGTCGCCCCGTCCAACTACGACGGCTCTGGCTTCCTGCAATGGATGCCCGAAGAAAATTCCTACTTCGGCTTCTGGACGGCCGAACCCGGCACCGGCAACCCTGGCGACACCTGGGCGCAATACGGCGTGCATTTGCAGGTGGTGGACAAGGCTGACGATGGCAGTTGGGGCAAGGTGAAGTTCTGGAATGCCTCTTATGACTATGACGGCGCCGTCACAGAAACGCCCAGCAAGACGCCCCTGATGTACGGCGACACCGTCGATGTCCATGTCAACGCCACCAATATCGGCTCGCGGGTCGATTCGACCGTGGTTGTGCTGCTCGATCCCTATGTCGACTTCGTCAGCGCCTATGGCGGCGCCTACCCACTCACCATGGGGGCATTGTCCCAGCTGGCCGCCTCCAACCACCTCGACCTTAACCTGGCGACGGCTGCAGCGTCGGCCGAAGTCGATGACGTCGTGGCAGTGGCATGGCACAAGAACCCGGTCATGGTCGGTGATGTGATCGACTTCGGCTTCATCGCCAGAGTCAATAGCTACGATGGCTATGTACATCATGATGCCGTCTTCTACGACGAAGCCTTTGCCGATGTAACGATCACAGGCGACACCCTGGAGATCTACGACGACGGCTTGCGCACGGTGGAACTGCCCTTGATGTACGACGGCTGGGTGAACGGCGGCGCTGGCGGCGCCAACTACAACGACTACGCCGCCCTCATCGCCCGCGCCACGGGTCTGGACAACGTGCTGCTGACCTTCGACCGCTCGGCCCTGCCCGAAGGCGCCGAAGTGCACCATGCCAGCCTGTCGCTGATGTACCGCGGTCAGTCGGGCGCGGTCGGCAAGTCGCTCACGGCCTGGAACGTCAACGCCTACGACCCCATGACCGTGACCTACGACACCGCCCCGTTGGCCTACAACCCCGGCGCGCCTGTGGCTGTGCCCGGCGCCGCTGGCTCGGTCAGCTTCGATGTCGCTTCGCAGGTGATGGCCTGGGATGCGGCTGGCGCAGCTGACGCCGATGGCATGGGGCAGTTGGCCGTCTCGGCCTCTGGCCCGCTCGGTCGCGTCATCTTCGACAGCCTGGAAAGCTACCAGGCCAGCCCGGCCACCCTCGAAGTCACCTACCTGCCGTAAGCTCCTCCTACCAGACAGACCCTAAAGGTCTCCGAGACCTTTAGGGTCTTCAGCAAGTGCGACGCACCTCGTAGGTGCGTCGCACTTTTTTTGACATCCCCCCCACCGCGGCGTAAACTTAGCGGCCATTGTGTAGATGATGTCGTGGGCGTCTTCTGTGCCTGCCCACCTGGCTGCCGTAGCGCCGACAAACCAAGTCGCGGCCGGTCTGCAAACCACGCCGGTGCGCTCCGAGCCGCTTCATTCCTCTCGGGAGGTGTCCATCGTCCCAACAACAGAACAGACAAGGTCAAAGCGAACGCCCGACCGCCTTGATGACCTGGACGACAGCGGTTGTCGTCAGGTGCAGGCCACGGGTCTCCCTCAACGTTTTGTTTCCACCCTCACTGCTTTTCAACGGAGAGAAGACCACACATGTCTCGTAAACACCAAGCCATCTCGCTAGTTGTCCTGCTGGCGCTTTTGCTTGCCATCCCCCTCACCGCTCTGGCTGCTCCGGTTCCCGGCGCCGAGCCAACCCGCTCCGCCCGCGACCTCCTCGACCAGATCCAGGGTCGCCGCTACGCCAACGAACGCCCCCCGCGCGATGAGTCGGTCGCGGCTGCGGCCGCCGGCGTCTCCCTCAACGACGCCGAAGCCCTGGCCAAGTGGTACGATGACTTTGCCGCCAAGAAGGAAAAAGGCGGGCCCAACCCCATCGCCTACGCCCAGCGTATGGCCGCCCTGCGCCAGGCCGAGGCCCTGGGCCTCAGCCCCAAAGCCGCCGGGCTGGCCGAGATCGGTCAGGCCAAGATGCTGATGATCCCCTTCGAATTCGCCGGCTCCGACACCCTCGACCGCTGCGATGCCGACGGCAACCCCATCGACCAGGTCACGGTCGAAGGCCCGCTGCACGGGACCATCCCCGATCCCTCGCTCGATGGCGATAACAACACCATCTGGACCGACAACTTCAGCATCGACTGGTACCAGAAACTGATGTTCGGCGATGGCGTTGGCGTCATCCGCACCGACCTCAACAACGGCGCTGGCGTCGATCTCAGCGGCACCTCGGCCCGCAACTGGTATTTGCAGCAATCCGAGGGCCAGTACACCGTCGATGGTGAGATCTACCCACAGTGGATCCAGCTCGACCACAGTGTGGCCTACTATGGTTGGGATGGCGATGAACTCAGCCCCGATGGCGTCGGCTACCCCTGCGATGGCACCCCCTCGGGCTACGGCTTCGAGTTCACCAGAGATGTCGTCAACAAGCTGAACGAGATCGACCCCAACTTCGACTGGTCCCAGTATGACGTCAACGGCGACGGCATCGTCGACCACCTCATGCTCATCCACGCCGGCACCGATAACTCGGCCGGCGGCGGCAGCTACGGCAACTACCAGCTGTGGGCGCATTCGTGGGACGTCTACTGCGACAACGACGGCGACGGCCAACTGGAATACGGTTGTCTGGTCGATGACCGCGGCACCGAAGACCCCGCCGACGACATCTACGTCGCCAACTACACCCACATCCCCGAAGACGCCGACATCGGCGTGGTGGTGCACGAGTACGGCCACGACATCGGCCTGCCCGACTACTACGACCAGACGGGCGTCACCAACAACTCCGGCGCCCACTGGGACGTGATGAATGCCGGCTCCTGGAGCGGCGACTTGGGCGGCTCGCACCCGGCTCCCTTCAACGCTTGGGCGCGCTACTTCTTCGGCTGGGAAGACCCCACCCGCATCGACTACGACGCCGCCGCCCAGGAGTTCACCATCGGCCAGTCCGACCCGACCCCGGCCGGCGCCCTCGATTCGGTCTGGATCGACTTGCCCGACCAGGGCGTGGAAGTGCCCAACCGAGCCGGCGACGGCGGCGGTCTCCACTCCGTCCTCGGCAACAACCTGGTCTCGCCCTTGGGCCGCACCTTCGAGCTGACCGGCACGACCGCCCCGGTCTTCACCTTCGACACCTCGTTCGACCTGGAAAAGGATTGGGACTACGCCTACGTGCAGGTCTCGACCGACGGCTCCACCTGGACCAACCTGCTCAACGAAGAAGGTGAATACGCCACCACCGACCCCAACAGCTCCACAGCCTGGCTGGGCGAGGGCGGTCTCACTGGCACGTACGAGGGCAGCCTGACCTACGATCTCAGCGCCTACGCCGGGGCCACGATCCAGTTCCGCTTCGTCTACCTCAGCGATGCAGGCGTGCAGAACGCCGGCATCTGGGTGGACAACTTCTCGCTCGACGACGGCGACACCAACCTCTACGAGAGCGACCTGGACGACGTCAGCGACTGGACGTTCGAGGGTTGGGAACAAGTCCCCTTCCAGGACCTCTATCCCCAATACTACATGCTGGAATGGCGCAACGACCACGGCTCCATCGCTCAGCACGGCCAGACCCAGCAGTACTACACCCTGGCGCACGACCAGATCGGCTGGAAGGTGGACAAGTTCACGGCCAACGTGCCCGGCCTCCTGGTTTGGTATCGCAACAACCTCTATTCCAACAACCAGGCGGTCGCCGGCGGTCGCGAGTTCGCTGCGCCCGCCATGGGCCCGAAGGGCGAACTGTTGGCGGTCGATTCCCACTACGACCCGATCGAGTGGAGCGGCGGCTTCTGGAACCCGGCCACCGGAAAACCCGGCCCGGCCTTCAGCAACCGCCGCGGCGCCATGGATGCTCTCTTCACGCTGGATGACACCCCCGCCTGGAACCTCCACGACTACGCCAACAACGCCAACGCGGTCATGGACTTCGGCAGCCGCCCCGCGGTTTCCACCTTCCACGACAGCATGCGCTCGGTGCCCGGTTGGATCTACCCCGGCGGCAGCTCCGTCTACCGCGCCGACCGCTCTGCCTCGGTCGTCATCCCCGCCCAGGACATCTACACCACCCGCGTCCGCGGTCTGGCTGCCGATGGCATGCACATCGGCGCCGACGTCACCGGTCTCTGGGGCGCCACCGTTGGCGGCTTGCCGCTCGGCTCTGGCAACCCCGGCGATGACGACGTGCAGTATGGCGTCCATGTGCAGGTGATCGACCAGGCCGCCGATGGCAGCTGGGGCAAGGTCAAGTTCTGGAACGCTGAGTACGATATGGAAGGCTCGGCCAGCGCCTCGGCCGCCACCGCCGCTGCTGGCGATGAGGTTGCGTTCAGCTGGGACGGCCGCAACATCGGCTCCGCCGCCAGCTTCCTGGCCTACTTCCCCCTG
Organism: Caldilineales bacterium; assembly: GCA_019695115.1. Lineage (GTDB taxonomy): Bacteria > Chloroflexota > Anaerolineae > J102 > J102 > SSF26. The sequence goes on from JAIBAP010000023.1 coordinate 54,354, forward strand.
CCCGCTGGCACCACCTATGTCGATGGCAGCGCCCATGGCGGTCTCGCTCCCGTCGGCGGCGACCTGGCCTCGGTGCAGGCCGCCCTCGCCGCCGGGCAGGATGCCTCCGCCCTGTCCGCAGTCGCCGCTGAGGATGTCACCGGCTTCGTCTGGGCCTACCACGTTGCCACCGGCGATGGCGGCGAGATGGGCTACAGCGTCGAAATCGGCGAGGCCGCAGCCGGAACCCGCATCAAGGCCATCGCCCAGTTCCTGGACTTGGGCTATGGCGGCGATTACCTCTCCGTCTGGCGCACCTACGCTACGCCGGAAGTGCGCGTCGCCAAGACCGTCAGCCTGCCGCTGATGTACGACGGCTGGGTGAACGGCGGCGCTGGCGGCGCCAACTACAACGACTACGCCGCCCTCATCGCCCGCGCCACCGGCCTCGACAACGTCCTCCTCTCCTTCGACCGTTCGGGCCTCCCCGCCGGCATGGACATCCAGAGCGCCAGCCTGGCCCTGATGTACCGCGGTCAGTCGGGCGCGGTCGGCAAGTCGCTCACGGCCTGGAACGTCAACGCCTACGACCCCATGACCGTGACCTACGACACCGCCCCGTTGGCCTACAACCCCGGCGCGCCTGTGGCTGTGCCCGGCGCCGCTGGCTCGGTCAGCTTCGATGTCGCTTCGCAGGTGATGGCCTGGGATGCAGCTGGCGCAGCTGACGCCGATGGCATGGGGCAGTTGGCCGTCTCGGCCTCTGGCCCGCTCGGTCGCGCCATCTTCGACAGCCTGGAAAGCTACCAGGCCAGCCCGGCCACGCTCGAAGTCACCTACCTGCCGTAAGCTCCTCCTACCAGACAGACCCTAAAGGTCTCGGAGACCTTTAGGGTCTTCAGCAAGTGCGACGCACCTTGTAGGTGCGTCGCTCTTTTTGTTGGTTGCACTTGCCATCGCGTCATACTCGACAACCGTTTGACACCCGTAACGTAACACACTACAATCGCAAACATGATACGCACTGTTCGCCACAAGGGGCTGGCCGCACTCTATAACTATGAAGAATCCTCCTCACCCTGGTGAGATCATCCGTGACTTGTACATCGAGCCGCTTGACCTGACGGTCACGCAGGCGGCGACGGGGTTGGGCGTCAGCCGCAAGACATTGTCTATGCTGCTCAATGGACATGCCGGAATCTCACCCGAAATGGCCATCCGTCTGTCCAAGGCCTTCGGGCGCACACCCGAAAGCTGGCTTCAGTTGCAGATGCAATATGACCTGGCCCAGTGTAGCCAGCATATCGAGCGCATTCAGGTGCGGCCCTTTGTGCGTCCACGGCAGGAATCCGCTGCACCAGCCGCCTGAATAACAAAGAAATGCGACGCACCTGGCAGGTGCGTCGCACTGTTATAAGAACCATTTGACCTGGTGCAACCATTGCACTATACTCGCATTATGCCCGTTATCAAGCGGTTCGGAAACTGTGCGATCAAGATGTATGCTGACGAGCATCCACCGCCCCATTTCCACATAGAATTCTCAGACGGCATGCGATGCTCGGTCGAGATCGAGACCCTGACCATCATCGCCGGATTGATTCATCCGAGGCATCGCTTGCTTGAACCGTTGACATGGGCCGCTGACAATCGCACTTTACTGCGAGCAAAATGGAGAGAACTGACAAGATGATGAAACCACCCCGCATTATGGCTGCGGATGTGACCGGGCCGATGAGGCTATCCATCGCCTGGAGCACCGGCGAGCGCTTCGATATCGATCTGCGTGAGCCGATCAACCGCCTAGAGGCTCTGTCACCGCTCCGCGACCCGGTTCTGTTTGCCCGCGTTCAGGTGGGCGAGTGGGGGCACAGCCTGGTTTGGAACGACGAGGTCGATTTGGGTGCAGATCGACTCTACGAGCGATGCAAAGAGCAAGCCGGCGAACTATCGCCGCGCCAGTTCGATGCCTGGATGAAAAGCCATCAGCTATCACTCACCACCGCTGCAACAGCCTTGGGAATCTCGCGGCGGATGGTTGCCCACTACCGAACCGGCAGCCGTCCAATTCCCAAGGTCGTGTCTCTGGCGTGTAAAGGTTGGGAAGTGCAATCGGCGTTTCCTACCCGCGCGTCAACGAATTGATCCACGGCAAACGCGGCATGACGCCCGATACAGCCCTCCGCCTCGAACGGCTCTTTGGCATGGAGGCTCAGTTCTGGCTCAATCTCCAGCTTGCCTGGGACCTTTATCAGACGCAACACTCCCCGGCAGCCCAGGAAATCGCCCACATCCAGCGCCTGCCAGCCCTTGCCGCAGGATCCTGACAGAAGAAGTGCGACGCACCTGCCAGGTGCGTCGCACTGTTTTGTTACCGTCATTTCAGAATGCGTATTGTTCGCTCATCAAAGCTGTAATACAATCTCTCGTATTCACTCACTCGAACAACCTTACCCATACGATTGTTCTTGGTCCTAAATTGCGGAAGCAGCAAAAGAGATCGCAAAAGTGCCGGAATCAATACGGTCTTCGAATCTGGTAAAGCAAAACAAACCACACAGAAGCTATCATTGATAGCAACTTTGCGCCAGAAATCCTTCTCGTTGATTGTTAGTAAGGTCGGCTGGTCTTGCTTCTGCAACAAACGAGGGATGTCGTCGTCTTTGATGATCGTACCAGGACGCAAGTCGGTAATGAAGCAGACCCTTCCCGAATACCACTGTGCGATCTGCGTCTCTATTCTCCGGCCAAGCAACTGTTCATCAAGTACGATCATCCATCAGGCCATTTCGAGTTGCGGTAATGAGGTCACGAACTGTGACGAAACCAGCCTGATCGCCTCGATGATGGCCTCACGCGAGACGCGACCTCGATACCCTGCAACAATCTCGTCCAGACTCTCACCCACAGCCAGGCGATCGAGTGTGCCAGTGATCTCGATGCGCGTGTACTTGAACGTAGGACGTCCGCCGCAAACTTCAGGTGATCGTACAACGTAATCGCCCAAAGGATAATAGCGGTATGCTTCACTACCAACGAACTCTGTGGTCAGGTCTGTCATTTCTATTGCCTCAGTGTGCTTGAAGAACTCACATGTAAAAAGATAAAACCATTCGACCGATGGTGTCAAGTCACCCCGTCAACAAAGAATGCGACGCACCTTGTAGGTGCGTCGCATTCTTTGTTGGGTGCTTTTTTATCAATTCAGCAGGGGCACCGCCTCTGAGCGGGCATAGATCGAGGGCGGCGTCCAGTCCAGATGGCTGGCTCGGCAGGCGTGGCGGCCTTCCTCATCGACGATGACGACCACCACCTCTTTGGTGGGGTCGTAGGCTTGCGCCAGTTGGCTTTCCTGCGCGGGCAGATCGGCGGTCAGGGGCATATACAACATCGGATGAGAATTGGCGCCGCGCGTGTCGATGCGGACGAGGCCGCGGCCATCATTCAGATAGCCGGCCCAGGCCATGCGGGCAATATCCTTCCACGTCTCATCGATGACGCAGCAATGGCAATCGGTAACTAACATGGTTTGACTCCAGATTGGCAGAGAATGGCAAAGTGACCTGCACGTGGGACAGGCCGACAGACGCTTACAAAAACGCCCCGGCCCTACCCATCACCCCATCTTCCTCCCGATCCGCACCTTTCGCCATGATCTAGATCATTTCAGAGCGCGACCGTGGCCTATTCCATCGGCGACAGCCAACGCTCGTCGGCATCAGCCTCAGCCGCCCAACCGATGGCGCGGCCCCCCTCGGCCGCCACCAGCCACCACCGCAGACCCTCGGCCGCCACCGGCCCCTCCTCGATCTTCAGCACCGTCCCCGCCACCAGCCGCCGCGCCACCAGGCTGCTGGTGCTCGGCTCGAAACGAATCGCCAACACGATCCCCGGCGGCACGGTGACGGTCACAGTGTCGCCCAGGCGTACAGGCCGGTTCACCGGGCGCGGCGCGCCGATGCGGGCATCCAGCCAACGATCGACGGCATCGCCATCCGCCACCCAACCGCTCATCCCCTGGCCATCCTCCACCCGCCACCACCTGAAGCCGTCCGCCTCGACCGGCCCTTCCAGCACCGAAACCAACACCCCGGCGCCATAGCGGCCAAGTCGTGGAGCAGTGGTCGAGGCAGCCTGGCGGATATTGACGCCCGTTCGCGCCACTACGCGAGCTTTCTGGCCGATTTGCGGCTGTCCGGGGACCGGTGTGGGGGTGGGCGGCGCCGGGGTGGGCGTGAGTGGGACCGGCGTGGTGGTGGCAGTGGGGGTGGGCGGAAGCGTCGCCGTCGAAGTGGGGCGCGGCGTCCAGGTCGGCCAGGGAGTTGGCGCCATCGTGGGGCGCGGGGCAAAGCGGCCGCAAGCCAGGCTGAGGGCAGCCAAAAAGACCAGCGGCCAAAAACGACTGGATGTCGATCGTTTCGCCCTGCTGGATGACCTTTGATCATGCTCAGACATCCTCCCAGCATACCACGTCCGCCCGGTCGCCCTGCAATCCCGGCCCTTGCCAGTTTGCGACCCATAACGCAGCGCGCACAATCAATTGACACACTGCGTCATAAACCCTATACTATGGCTGCCCGGCGACCCCTCGCCGGACGTTCCCAAAACCAACAGCGCCGGAGCCAGCCACGACCCGATCTCTGATCTCTGATCTCCGCTCTCCGGCCCCAGCCCTCTCGACTCCTCAGGAGGCTTGCGGTGAGAGAAGTCTATGTACTTGGCGTTGGCCAGATCCCTGTCAGCAAAGACAAGGACGAACCATTGCGCGACATGGCGGCCAGGGCGGTGCGGGCGGCCCTGACCGATGCCGGCATCGAAGCAGTCGAGGCGCTGTACACCGGCAATATGTTATCGGGGATGCTTTCGCACCAACAGCACCTGGGGGCGTTGATCGCCGACGCCGCCGGGCTGCGCGGGGTCGAGGCCGCCACGGCCGAAGCCGCCTGCGGGTCGGGGGCAGCCGCCATGCGCTGGGGCTACATGGCCATTGCCAGCGGCGCCTATGACCTGGTGGCCGTCTGCGGCGTCGAGAAAATGACCCACACCGACCGCTATGAAACCACGCGGGCTTTGGCCACGGCCAGCGACTGGCCGACCGAGGGCGCGCACGGCCACAGCTTCGTCTCGCTCAACGCTGTGATCATGCAGGAATATCTGCGCCGCCACCACGCCAACCGCTCGTTGTTCGCCGCCTTTGCCATCAACGCCCACGACAACGCCGCCACCAACCCGAACGCCCTCTTCCAGAAAACGATCACGGTCGAAAAATACGAAGACTCCCCCATCGTCCAGGCTCCGATCCGGCTTTACGACGCTTCGCCCATCTGTGATGGCGCCGCCGCCCTGATCCTGGCCTCGGCCGACCGCCTCCCCACCCGCAATGGCGCCCACCCCAGGGTGCGCGTAGCGGCCTCGGCCAGCGCCACCGACAGCGTCGGCATCGCCGACCGCCACGACCTGCTCACGCTCGAAGGCGCGGTCACCTCCAGCCGGCGGGCCTTTGCCCAGGCCGCCATGACGCCCGCCGACATCGACTTATTCGAGCTACACGACGCCTTTACGATCATGGCCGTGCTCTCGTTGGAGGGGGCCGGCTTTGCCCAGCCCGGCCAGGGGCTGTGGCTGGGCGCCGATGGCGAGATCCGGCGCGAGGGCAAAGTGCCGATCTCCACCTTTGGCGGACTCAAGGCCCGCGGCCATCCCGTCGGCGGCACCGGCGTCTACCAGCTCGTCGAAACCTACTTGCAGATCACCCACCAGGCCGGCCCCAACCAGGTGCCGGCAGCGCGCGTGGGCATGACCCAAAATGTGGGCGGCACCGGCGCCACGGTGATCACCCACATTTTGGAACGCACCACCTAACCATTCATGCCCGCCACCACAGCCACGCCCTGCCTCAGGCCGGCTTCTTCAGCCTCTGCACGTACTGCTTGCGGAACTTGGCCACTTTGGGGGCGATGACGACCTGGCAATAGGGCTGATAGGAGTTGCGGCGATAATAGCCCTGATGATAGTCCTCCGCCGCATAGAAGGCCTCGAACGGCGCCACCTGGGTGACGATGGGCGCTCCCCAGATGCCGGCGGCATTGGTTTCGGCGATCACCTGCTCGGCCGTAGCCTGCTGTGCGGGTGAGTGGTAGAAGATGGCCGAGCGATACTGCGTGCCCACATCGGCGCCCTGGCGGTTGAGCGTGGTGGGGTCGTGGATGGTGAAGAAAACCTGGAGCAGGTCGCGGAACGAGACCAACGCCGGGTCGAAGGTGATCTGCACAACCTCGGCATGGCCAGTCGTGCCGTTACAGACTTCTTTATAGCTGGGGTTGCGGACGCGACCGCCGGCATAGCCCGAAACGACGCTTTCGACGCCCTGGAGATCGTCGAACACGGCCTCCAGGCACCAGAAACAGCCGCCGGCCAGCGTGGCAACTTCGCGAGTGGGAGATGGATTTGTCATAGCTTTTTTGTCGCCTGAAGCGAGAAGGATGATCAGCGCCCGCACATCCGGCGCTGCCCTCTCTTGATGGTCTTCCCCTGGCGCCTCTTTCGCCCGGCCCGACGGCGTTCACGAATGTGTAACAATTCGTCGCATCACGATTCAAATCGCTCGCCGGCCTCGATCCTGACCTCCAGGCTGTTGCCGGCTGGCGGCAGTGGGCAGGTGGCAAAGGGTGTGAAAGCGCAGGGCGGGTTGTAAGCGCGGTTGAAATCGAGTTCGACCCGGCCATCCGTCAGCAAGGGCGCATAGAGATAGCGGCAGGCGCCGTAGGTCTCCTTGCCGCTGGTGGCATCGCGAAAGATGAGCCACAGCAGATCGGGGCCGCCATCCAGGGCTTCCAGCCGCAGGGGGCGACCAGCGAGATCGAACTCCACCCAGCCGGGGTTCTCCATCTCCACCACCATGCCCACCGTGTTCGGCACCGGCAACCGGCGCTGCGGCTGGCGCCGCCAGAAGACGCCCTCGACTCGAAAGCCATCGTCCGGCAGAAACCACCGCCGCCCCGGAAAAGTAAGGCGCTCCGCCCGCTCGGCATCCCACACCCGCAGCGCCGCCTGCTCACCCCGGCGGATGATGACCATCGTCAGGGGGCCAACGGTCAGCTGCGAGGGGCCGCCTTCATCGCTATCGGCCAGCAGCTGCGACTCCGGCCCGGCTTTGCCATCCACCCGCACATCTTCCGGACAAGTCAGTTGGAGGGTGGGTAGCCCGGCCCGGAACAGGATGACGCCCAGGTGGGCGGGGGCGCCGGCAGGCAGCACGATGTCGCAGGTCGGGTCGCTGCCGAGGGTGTTTGCTCCCTCGGCCAGCCACCACAGCCCGGCCAGGGCCAGCCAGCCGCTGGGGCCGGTCAGGCTTTCGTCCTTCTGTCGCCGCCAAAGCAGCAGATCAGTCTCAGCGTTTGTCATGGCCCCAGTATATCACCCTATCACCCCGCCCGGCTTTCCTGCCGCCTGCGCCTGGCTGTATACTGGCCGCGTTACCATCCCTGGCAAAACTGACATCCTTTTTCTCGCTATGCGCCCACGCACCCTCTTCGCTCTACTCATCCTCCTCCTGGCCGTCTGTCTGTGCGGATTGGCAGGCGGCGCGCTCCTGGCCAGCCGCAGCCCGGCGATTGCCGACCTGTTGGCCGGGCGCAGGGCCGAACCCGCCCTACGGCCCAGCCCCACCGCCTCACCCACGGCCACACCCCTTGCGACCCCCGCCGCGGCGGGAGAGAGCGGCGTCGACGCCGAGGCCCGGCTGATCAGACTCTATCGGACGGTCAGCCCGGCCGTCGTCAATATCACCACCCAGGTGCTGCGCCAGAATTTCTTCTTTGGCCCGGTGCCCGAAAGCGGCTCTGGCTCTGGTTTTGTTTGGGATGACCAGGGTCACATTCTGACCAACTACCATGTCATCGATGGCGCCCAAAGCATCGACGTCAGCTTTGGCGACGAAGTGGCGGTACCGGCCACAGTGATCGGCGCCGACCCGGCCAACGATCTGGCCGTGCTGAAGGTAGAGAAGCTGCCAGAGGGCGTTCAGGCGTTGACGATGGGCGACTCCGATGCCCTGCAGGTCGGGCAGACGGCCGTCGCCATCGGCAACCCGTTCGGGCAGTTCCAGCGCACACTGACGGTGGGTGTGATCAGCGCCCTCGACCGCACCATGCAGACCGACAACGACAAGCTCCTGCGCGGGGTGATCCAGACGGACGCCGCCATCAACCAGGGCAATTCGGGCGGGCCGCTGCTCGATTCCGAGGGCCGGGTGATCGGCATCAACACCGCCATTTTCTCGCCATCGGGGGCCAATGCCGGCGTGGGGCTGGCGATCCCGATCAACAAGGCCAGGCGCATCGCCCCTGTCCTGATCGAAAAAGGCCGCTATGCTCACCCCTGGCTGGGCATCGAGCAACTTGGCTATGCCCTCAGCCCGGTGCTGGCCCAGGCCTTGAACCTGCCGCAAAGCCAGGGATTGCTCATCGCCCAAATTTACCGCGATTCACCGGCCGATCAAGCTGGTTTGCGCGGTGCGACGGATGAGGTCGCCTTTGGCAACCGGCGTCTGCTGGTGGGCGGCGACATCCTCACGGCCATCGACGGCGTCCCCCTGAAAACCTGGGACGACCTGGACGCCTACCTGTCCGAGCAAACCGAAGTCGGGCAGACGGTGCGCTTGAGCATCGTGCGAGGGGGCGAAGAGCGGGTGGTCGAGGTGGTGGTGGGCGAAGATCCGCGCTGAAGCTGCCACTTGCAGCGCGCGTCCATCTGGCTACAATGACGTTCGCAAGGAGTTGAGATGGCGAAATCAGCGGACATTGGCAGCAAGCGACTCATCAGCCTGGCCCCCAATACCTGGGTGCGCTGGCTGACCGGCGACCCCGAAGCGCAGGCGCTGGAGTTTCTGTCGGGCGAATTTCAGTGGGTTGCGCGCGCCGCCGATGTGCTCATCAAGGCCGTCTCACCGCAGCACGGCGTCTTTCTGATCGTCAACGAAATCCAGTTCCGACCCGACTCGCACATGCCCCAGCGGCTTCGCGCCTATGCCGCCCTGGCGGAAGAGCGATATGGCCTGAATATCTTCCCGGTGGTCATCAATATCCTGCCCCTGGGGCCAACGGAGACCATCCTCACCAGCTATCACTCTGATTTCATGGGGCTGATGGCGCATCAGGATTACAGGGTCATCAACCTCTGGGAAGTCGATGTAGACATGGTGCAGGCTCAAGATTGGACGACCCTCTTGCCGTTTGCGCCAATCCTGAAAGGCGGCGATAATCCACTCGTCATCCGTAAAGCGCTGGCGCGGCTGCGCGAAGATGAACAGCTCGCCGATATGGAGGCCCTGCTGGCTTTCTTTGCCACCTTTGTGATGACGCCCGAAGAAGTACTCCGACTGATGAGGTGGGACATGACCATGCTCCGCGAATCACCCTGGTACAGCGAGATCGAAGAAGAGGCGATTGCCCGCGGCCTGGAACAGGGTCTCCAACAGGGGCTTGTGCAAGGACGCCGAAGAGAGCGCTACGAGATGCTCATCCGCCTGCTCGATTATCGTTTTGGTGCGACGCCGCTCGTCTTTCAAGAGCGCGTTCAGCAGCTGGGCATCGAACAGTTAGGCTCTCTCATCGACGCCGCCCTGACTGCTCCCTCGTTGGAAGCGGTGGAGGAGACCCTATCCACCCTACCGTATGAAGCAGTGGGGATGGACCGGTCGAACGGGACGGCCACGTAGCCGCACAAGACAGCCCTGTTATCGCCCACCATGCACACCATCGCCGTCGATGGGCGCCGTCTGACGATCGCCGACGTGATCGCCGTCGCCAGAGCCAGGCCAGGGGAAACCGAGCTACGCTTGACGCCCGAAGCGGAAGCGGCAGTGGGGCGGGCGGCGGCAGCCGTCCAACAGATCGTGGAGGCGAGGCGCGTGGTCTATGGGATCACCACCGGCTTTGGCGCCTTCAAAACCACCATCATCCCGCCCGACCAGCTCCGCCAACTCCAACGCAACATCGTGCGCTCGCACAGCGCCGGCACGGGGACGCCGTTCGAGACCGAGGTGGTGCGGGCGATGATGCTCATCCGGGCCAACACGCTGGCCATGGGGCATTCCGGGATCAGACTGGCCACCCTGCGCCTGCTGTTGGACATGATCGAGCGCGGTGTGCACCCGGTAGTGCCCCGGCAAGGCTCGTTGGGCGCCAGCGGCGACCTGGCCCCGCTGGCGCACATCGCCCTGGTCATGATCGGCGAGGGCCGGGCCGAGGTGGGGGGACGCATCCTGCCCGGCGACCGGGCGCTGGCCGAGGTGGGGCTGTGGCCGGTCGAACTGGTGGCCAAAGAGGGGTTGGCCTTGACCAATGGCACGGCGCTGATGGCGGCGTTGGGCTGCCTGGCTGTGACCGAGGCCGAAAACTGCGCTTTTGTGGCGGCAGTGGCGGGGGCGCTGTCGTTGGAGGCGCTGAACGGCACGACCGCCGCCTTCGACCCGCGCATCCATGCCCTGCGCCCGCACCCCCGGCAAATGGCCGCCGCCGGCTTGCTCAGGCAGTTGCTGGCCGGCTCGGACTTCGTGCGCACCGACTTGCGCAATGACCCCCAGGATGCCTACACCCTCCGCTGCATACCCCAGGTGCACGGCGCTTGCGCCGACGCCGTGGCCTACGCCCGCTGGGTGGTCGAGATCGAACTGAACAGCGTCACCGACAACCCGCTCATCTTCTTCGACGACGACGGGACGCCTACAGCCGTCAGCGGCGGCAACTTCCACGGCGAGCCGCTGGCCATCGCCTTCGATTACCTGGCTCTGGCCATGACCGAATTGGGCAATATCTCTGAGCGCCGTCTCAACCGCCTGGTCGATCCGGCCAGCAATGGCGGGCTGCTGCCGGCTTTCCTGACCGAAAACGGCGGCCTCCATTCGGGCCTGATGCTGGCCCAATACACCGCCGCCGCCCTCGCCTCCGAGAACAAGGCCCTCTGCCACCCGGCCAGCGCCGACACCATCCCCACCAGCGCCAATGTCGAAGACCACGTCTCCAACGGCCCCATCTCCGGCCGGCAGGCGCGGCGCGTGCTTCGCAACCTCAACCAGATGCTAGGCATCGAACTGATGGCAGCGGCGCAGGCCATCGACTTCCGCCGCCGGCAGCTGGGGCCAGAGGCGCAGCTGGGGCGCGGCACCGCCATTGCCTACGAACTCGTCCGCCGGGACATCCCCTTCCTGCCCGAAGACGCCGAGCTGGCCCCGCATCTGGCGACGGCCGCTCATCTGGTTGCCTCTGGCGCCATCTTACAGGCCGTGGAGCAGCATCTGGCGGCTACGCTCTGATCCTGTCATCATGGAACTCGCCCAACTCATCCACTTTACCCGCGGCGACACGCCCGCCGAACTGCTGCTACGCAACGCCCGCGTCATCGACATCTTCAGCGGCGAGATCATCCCCACCCATGTCGCCATTGCTCACTCGCGCATCGTCGGGCTGGGCGATTATCGGGCCGAGGAGACCATCGACCTGGGCGGCTCCTACCTGGCCCCTGGCTTTATCGATGCCCACGTCCACATCGAGAGCGCCCTGGTGCCGCCGGGCGAATTCGCCCGCATGGTCGCGGCCCGCGGCGCCACCACCGTCATCACCGACCCGCACGAGATCGCCAATGTGCTGGGGCTGGATGGCATCCGCTTCATGTTCGACAGCGCCAAGTACGGCCCCGTGAGCATGTATGTGATGGCTTCGTCCTGCGTCCCCGCCACCGACATGGAGACGAACGGCGCCGTGCTGCACTGGTACGACCTGGTTTCGCTGCAGAACGACCCCTGGGTGCTGGGCCTGGCCGAGGTGATGAACTTCCCCGGCGTGGTGCAGGGCGAGGCCGAGGTGCTGGACAAGTTGCGCATCTTCAAGAACCTGGTCATCGATGGCCATTGCCCTGGGCTGAGCGGCAAAGCGTTGCAAGCCTACGCCGCCGTTGGCATCGGCTCGGATCACGAGTGCACGACGGTGGCCGAGGCGCAGGAGAAACTGCGGCTCGGCCTGGCCATCTTCATCCGCGAGGCCACCAACGCCCGCAACCTCAAGGCGTTGCTGCCGTTGGTGACGCCGCTCAATCATCATCGCATCTGCTTCTGCACCGATGACCGCCAACCCGCCGACCTGCTGGACGAGGGCCACATCGATTTCATGGTGCGCACGGCCATCGCCGAAGGCATGGCCCCGATCGTGGCCCTGCGGCTGGCGACGTGGAATCCGGCCAACCATTTTCGCCTGCACGACCGCGGGGCAGTGACGCCCGGTCGTCGCGCCGACCTGATCGTGTTCGACGACCTGCATGCGCCGCGCCCGCGGCTGGTGTTCCGCGGCGGGCAGCTGGTGGCGCAGGATGGCATGGCCCTGACCCCGCGCCGTGAACTGCCCCGCAGCCTGCGCGGGACGATGAACGTCGCCTGGGATCAGGTCGATGTGCGCATCCCAGCCGAGGGCCGCCGGGCGCGGGTGATCGGCGCCATCCCCAATCAATTGGTGACACAACATCTGATCGAAGACATCCCCAGCCACGATGGCCTGGCCCTGGCCGACCCTGAACACGACCTGGCCAAGATGGTGGTGATCGAGCGGCACCAGTATTCGGGCCGGGTGGGCAAGGGTTTTGTCAAAGGGGTGGGGGTGCGGCGGGGCGCCATCGCCTCATCGGTGGCCCATGATCATCACAATATCGTCGCCATCGGCGCCGACGACGCCTCGATCCTGGCGGCGGCGCGGCGGGTGGCCAAACTGGGCGGGGGAATGGTGGCGGCGGTGGGCGAGCAGGTGTTGGCCGAAGTGCCGCTGAGCCTGGCCGGGCTGATGAGCACCGAACCGGTGGAGGTGGTGCGCAGACAGGTGGACAAGGCCATCGCCGCCGCGCACGAGCTTGGCTCGCCCTTGCACGACCCCTTCATGGCCATGAGCTTTCTGGCCCTGGAGGTGATCCCCAGCCTGAAACTGACCGACCGCGGGTTGGTGGATGTGGAGAAGTTCGAGATCGTCCCGCTGTGGGCGCCGTGAACAGCGTCAACGCCCGCCCGTCAGTGGCAGCAGGCTGGGCGGGCCGCTGATGTCGGCGGGGTAGCGGGGCAGGAGGCGATAGGTCTGGTCGTATTGGCTGACGACGCCGACCACGGCCCAGGTCGAGCCGCGCGGCAGGAAGGGACGCTTCCAGGGCAAGTCGGGATCGACCGTGATCTGCACCTGGCCGCTGCCGTCGTCCAGCCAGAAGCTGCTTTGGCGGAAGCCGACCGCCCGACCCACTACCATCAGCAATTGGCCCTCGAATGCCTCGCCTACCTGTGCGGTGCGGACGAAGCGCGGGCGCAGCTTGGGGCCGGGGCCAAGCCAACTGACCCACGATGGGCCAGGGATGCTGATCTCGCGCTGGCCATGAAAACTGCGCACGTAGCCGGTGGCGCGCAGGCGGTCGCCCAGGGCGATGGCCGGGTAGTCGCCCTCGCGCAGGTAGAGACGGATGCCGGCGGTGGCATCTTGCAGGTAGAGGGTGGCCGGCCCAAAGAGACCGGGCGGGGCCGTGACCTGGCCTTCGATGGTCATGCGGGTGTCGAGGGCCAGCTCGTAGGCGCGGGCGATGGTCTCCAGGCCGACGCCCAGCCCGGCATCTGCAGCCGGTGACGAGGGCGGGCGCGGCGGGTCGGGCACGGGGAAGGGGCGGTTGGGCAGGCCGAGGCTGATATCGACCACGCCCCACGGCCCGACGCCATCGGGATAGCGGCTGAAGGAGCGGTCGTAGCCGGGGAACTGCGGCCACGAGAAGCTGTCGGCGATGCGGTTGTCGGGCCGGACCAGGCTCAGGCTGCCGTCCAGTCCGGGCAGGCTGAGGCGGCTCTGGCGGCGGAAGAGGACGAGATAGCCACGGGCCGGGATGAGGACGCCGGGCGGGAACTGGTAGTAGAAGCCGTCGGGCAGGCCATCCGGGCCGATCCGGCCTTTCCACAGCCGCCAGCCGCCCAGGTCGGCCACGAAGTCGCCGCCGTTGTACAGCTCGATCCATTCGTCGTTGTCGTTGACGACGCCATCGCCGTTCCAATCGAGCGTCTTGGGCGCGGGCAGCAGTTCGTTGAGGGCAACGGCGCCATCGACCGGGGTGGGGTAGGGCGTGGGGGTGACGGTGGGGGTGACGGTGGCGGTTGGCGTGGGTGTGGGCGTGGGGGCCAGGTTCGGGCTGCCAGGGCTGGGAGGATAGCTTTCGGTCCACTCCCCGGCCCCGTCGCTGCTGCGCGACCAGGGGGTGTCGCGATGGCTGCGGGCGTAGATGAAGCTGTCGATCAGGTTGTTGGCCGGGTCGAGGAGCCGAACGGCGTCGCCATCGTTGTTCAGGGCCAGGCCGGTGTCGCGACGGAAGAAGATCAAGAAGCCGTGGGCGGGGAGGAGTGTCTCGGCGGGGAGACGATAGGGCTTGCTGCCGCCGTCTTCGTCGTCGAGCAGCCAGCCGACCAGATCAAGGGCCTGCGAGTTGGGGTTGAAGAGTTCGATGTATTCGTCGTCGGTGTCGGCGACGCCGTTGCCGTCGAAGTCGATGTCGCCGGTGAAGGCCAGGATTTCGTTGAGGGTGACGAAGCCGGGCGGGGCGGCGGTAGGGGTAGGTGTGGCCGTGGGGGTGGGCGTAGGGGTGGGGGTGGCGGTGGGAGCCAGGTTGGGGCCGCCTGGGCTGGGAGGATAGCTTTCGGTCCACTCCCCGCCGCCGTCGCTGCTGCGCGACCAGGGGATATCGGGGCCGCTGTGGTCGTAGTCTTTGCGGTCGATCTCGGTCAGCCCATCGGGGGCGAGCAGGCGGGCGGCGTCTTCGTTGTTGTTGAGGGCGACGCCGGTCTGTCGGCGGAAGAAGAGCAGGAAGCCGTGGGCGGGGAGGGTGGTTCCTTCGGGGATGGCGAAGGGCCGGCTGCCGCCGTCGATGTCATCGAGCAGCCAGCCGCCCAAGTCGATGGCTTCGGATTGAGGGTTGTAGAGTTCGATGTATTCGTCCAAGAGGTCGGCCTGGCCGTTGCCGTCGAAGTCGATGTCGCGCGGGCTGGGGAGGAATTCGTTGAGGACGACGAAGCCGGGCGGAGCCGGGGTGCGGATGGGGGTGGGCGAGGGGGTCGGGGAAGGGGTGCGGCTGGGGGTGCGGGTGGGGGTCGGCGTGCGGCTGGGGGTGGTGGTTGGCGTAGATGTGGGGGTGGAGGTGGCGGTGACGGTAGGGGTGGTCGGAGGCAAGTTGGGGCCGCCAGGGCTGGGAGGATAGCTTTCGGTCCACTCCCCGGCCCCGTCGCTGCTGCGCGACCAGGGGGTGTCGGGGTGCGTCCGCTCGTAGCTGAAGCTGTCGACCAGGGTCTGGCCGTCGGGCGCGAGCAGGCGGACAGCATCACCGTCGTTGTTCAGGGCCAACCCAGTGTCGCGGCGGAAGAGGAGGAGGAAGCCGTGGGCGGGGATGACGGTGTTGGCGGGCAGGGTGTGGGGGCTGCTGCCGCCCTCGGCGTCGTCCAGCCGCCAGCCGCCCAGGTCGATGGCTTCGGATTGAGGGTTGTAGAGCTCGATGTACTCGTCTTCGGCGTCGGCCACCCCGTTGCCGTCGAAGTCGATGGCGCGCGGGGCGGGCAGGAATTCGTTCAGGGCGACGAAGCCGGGCGGGACGGGTGAGCCGGTCGGCGAGGGAGTAGGCGTGGGGGTAGGGGTGGCGGTGGCCGGCGGAGGCAGGTTGGGGCCGCCAGGGCTGGGAGGATAGCTTTCGGTCCACTCCCCGGCCCCGTCGCTGCTGCGCGACCAAGGGATGTCGGGGTGCGTCCGCTCGTAGCTGAAGCTGTCGACCAGGGTCTGGCCGTCGGGCGCGAGCAGGCGGACAGCATCACCGTCGTTGTTCAGGGCCAACCCAGTGTCGCGGCGGAAGAGGAGGAGGAAGCCGTGGGCGGGGATGACGGTGTTGGCGGGCAGGGTGTGGGGGCTGCTGCCGCCCTCGGCGTCGTCCAGCCGCCAGCCGCCCAGGTCGATGGCTTCGGATTGAGGGTTGTAGAGCTCGATGTACTCGTCTTCGGCGTCGGCCACCCCGTTGCCGTCGAAGTCGATGGCGCGCGGGGCGGGCAGGAATTCGTTCAGGGCGACGAAGCCGGGCGGGACGGGTGAGCCGGTCGGCGAGGGAGTAGGCGTGGGGGTAGGGGTGGCGGTGGCCGGCGGAGGCAGGTTGGGGCCGCCAGGGCTGGGAGGATAGCTTTCGGTCCACTCCCCGGCCCCGTCGCTGCTGCGCGACCAAGGGATGTCGGGGTGCGTCCGCTCGTAGCTGAAGCTGTCGACCAGGGTCTGGCCGTCGGGCGCGAGCAGGCGGACAGCATCACCGTCGTTGTTCAGGGCCAGGCCGGTGTCGCGGCGGAAGAAGAGGAGGAAGCCGTGGGCGGGGATGACGGTGTTGGCGGGCAGGGTGTAGGGGCTGCTGCCGCCCTCGATGTCGTCCAGTCGCCAGCCGCCCAGGTCGATGGCTTCGGATTGGGGGTTGTAGAGTTCGATGTACTCGTCTTCGGCGTCGGCCACGCCGTTGCCGTCGAAGTCGATGGCTCGTGGCGCCGGCAGGAATTCGTTCAGGGCGACGAAGCCGGGCGGGGCGGGAGTGGCAGTTGGGGGAATGGGCGCCATCCAGAAGTCGTTGTCGGGGTAGCTGCCGGTGGGGAGGCCGCCAAAGCGGATCTGGTCAGGCGGACGGGCTTCGCCGTACAGGCTGCGGGCGCCGTTCCAGGTGTGCCCGCTGAGGGGAGCGGGGCGCAGGGTGTAGTAGCGGTAGAGGGCGGCGGCGGTGTCGTAGGTCAGAGAGTAGCTGCCATCGAAGCGGGTGTAGGCATTGGCCAGCCAGCGCACGGGGATGTTGGGATCATCGCCGCCGTAAAGCCCAATAGGTTGGTCGCGGATCACGAGACTTGTGGCCGGCGGCTGGCCCAGGTAGAGGTGGCCGCTGAGGGTGAGGACGGCGGGACGGTTGGATTGGCCGGGCGTGCGCGGATAACGATCTGTCCACTCGGGCGCGCCGTCGCCCGCGCGCGACCAGGAGACGTTGCTGAGGGCCGAACTGTAGGTGTGGCTGTCGCGCAGGTCGCCGTCGGGCGCGAACAGCCGCACGGAGTCGCCATCGTTGTTGAGGCCGAAGCTGCGCTGGACGAGAAAGACGCCGTTGGCAGCGATGACCGAACCGGCGGGCAGGGTGCAGGGGCTGCTCCCGCCCTCGCTGTCGTCGATCTGCCAGCCGCTGAGATCGACGGCGAAGCCGTTGCTGTTGAATAGCTCGACGTACTCCTCGCTTCCAACCGGCGGCGCGGGGAGGTATTCGTTGAGGAAGATGCCTTGCGGTGGCGGCGGCGGGGTGGGGGTGGCGGTGGGCGGGGCCGGGTTGAGTTGGCCAGGGCTTTGGGGCAGGTCGGTGCGCCAGCCGCCGACGCCGTCCGGGTAGCGCGACCAGGGGATGCCGCTGCCAGGGTTGGTGGCATAGCTGTGGCTGTCGCGCAGGTCGCCGTCGGGCGCGAACAGCCGCACGGAGTCGCCGTCGTTGTTGAGGCCGAAGCTGCGCTGGACGAGAAAGACGCCGTTGGCAGCGATGACCGAACCGGCGGGCAGGGTGTAGGGGCTGCTCCCGCCCTCGCTGTCGTCGATCTGCCAGCCGCTGAGATCGACGGCGAAGCCGTTGCTGTTGAATAGCTCGACGTACTCCTCGCTTCCAACCGGCGGGGCGGGCAGGTATTCGTTGAGGAAGATGCCTTGCGGTGGCGGCGGCGGGGTGGGGGTGGCGGTGGGCGGGGCCGGGTTGAGTTGGCCAGGGCTTTGGGGCAGGTCAGCCCGCCAGCCGCCGACGCCGTCCGGGTAGCGCGACCAGGGGATGCCGCTGCCAGGGTTGGTGGCATAGGTGTGGCTGTCGCGCAGGTCGCCATCGGGCGCGAACAGGCGGGCCGTGTCGCCGTCGTTGTTGAGGCCGAAGCTGCGCTGGACGAGAAAGACGCCGTTGGCAGCGATGACCGAACCGGCGGGCAGGGTGTAGGGGCTGCTCCCGCCCTCGCTGTCGTCGATCTGCCAGCCGCTGAGATCGACGGCGAAGCCGTTGCTGTTGAATAGCTCGACGTACTCCTCGCTTCCAACCGGCGGCGCGGGCAGGTATTCGTTGAGGAAGATGCCTTGCGGTGGCGGCGGCGGGGTGGGGGTGGCGGTGGGCGGGGCCGGGTTGAGT